>CALABM010000123.1 GCA_937885815.1 uncultured Verrucomicrobiales bacterium
TCTGTAACCGGTCAGATCAACAAAATTTTAAAATTTCAAAATTCATAGTTGACTATCATCAACATGGCAGAGATGTGCACTAAGCTGGACGGTGTAACGATGCCTACGTTGCTGCGTTATGTACAATACCTGATAGAGGCCAATCTTGTTTATGTATGCCATAACGCCAGCTATACCGGTAAGAAAATTCTTTCTGCACAAAGTAAGATATATGTGGCAGATTCCGCTCTGCGCAATGCATGCCTCATGCTCTCCCCGGATCTGCTGAGTGATACCGATATGGGAGCATTGGTCGAAAGCATTGTCTATAAACACCTGCTCCATACATATGGCAATACACACAGACTCGGCTATGTAATGTTGAAGGGAAAAGATAAAAAAGAAGTGGACTTCGCCATATCGCGTCCCACTGATGATCGCTTTTTGTGTGAGGTAAAATATAAAAATGATTCCTCCATTTCCCACCGTGATGCTATTGCTCAGCTCAGCTCAGACTCAAGAACATTAGGGGCATTCCTCATTACCCGAACCCCAGGGGATTTCGGTATCACTCGTCTAACCGAGGGGGCTCAACCCATTATTCGCATTCCTGCTGCAACCTTCTGTTATCTATTAAAAGGCGTAAGCTATTGATAAAAAATCGATGGTAATATAATAAAAATACACTTTAAGATTTTGGCGTTTTTTCTTAAAGTGTATTTTTTGTTGTGGTGTACATAAACATATTTCTTTTATAATAAGTTAATTATAAGTCGTATTTGTATTTGTTTCATTTGTAAAAAATAAGAGGCCGACTCAGAAGGGCTGCATGAGGGGCTCGTTTCGATGAGTTCCAAAAGGTTCTTTCGTATCTATTACAATACAGACCATGGTATACTCCGCGAATGCTGTATTTCATTTTGTCTGACCTATTGCAAGCGATGCGACAGGCTTCCGAATCGCCAGCTGCAAGGGGATAAAAAGCCACTTGCAAGCGATGGGTGGATATCTGGGGGCCCATTCTTGCCCAGCTTTGGACGAAATTACCTCATTCGCAGGTATGCCACTAATTCACCTGTCTCCGGCGAACAGAAAAAATATCCGGCTCCGCCTAATGTTCCCAGCTTAAATCCCTCCTTTTCGCCCCTGAACACGAGAGTTTCAGGCGGCAACTCATGAACGGGAATCCATGTTCCTTGTAGGGTTAGGACTATTTGTTTATAAAAATGCTTACTACCTGCCATACATTCCTGCAAGGTGGCTTTGTAGGTCAACGAGTGATAGCTCAGGTTTGGATTTTTCTGCCACTGCAACCGGATTTGCTGTTCAGCCTGCTCAAGCGCAGCCTGATTCAGGGCTGCCTGAGCACTGCAGCTATTCAGTCCCATCGCCGCAAGGCACAGGGCTGTGGTGGCAAGGATTCTGGAGAATTGGAACTTGGGCATAACTCTAAGCGTGTATCTGTTACGAGGCATTATATCAATTCCCACCCCTCGGTTCAAGCGCGGCGGGCATTTTGTTGAGCGTTTCCTGCATTTTTGTTGCCGATGGCGTGAAAAACGGGCAGCAAGGCACTTATGGGTATATTTTTACTACGGCGTATCCTTCTTCGTTCACAATGGTACGCTGACGTCCAAACCAGGGTAAAACATAGGCCTCAGCAGCAAGGCAGTCAGGATTCTGCGAAAAAATCGATTCATTGTTCTCAATCTCCTTTAAATCTTTCAATTCTCATCTTGTTCGTAAGGCACAGACAAATTGCGATAGCCGGCGCAGAAACACCAAGTGAGTACCATCGCTGCCAGACTAATGCCAAACTGATAAATAAGCAAGAAGAGAAACCCTATAGCCTCCTGCGCATCATAGTTTCCGGCGGCTTTCCAACAAACAAAGCGAATCAAAAAATACACACTGAACAGCAACGATACGCAACCGGACGCCACGCTCACCTGGCTGCACCAGTCCTTACGCCGCGTCACAACATACGCTAGCAGCACAGGTGCAGCATACGCCAGCCCCCATGGAAAGGAGAAGATGCAGAAAATAAGCAGCCATACGCCGCAAACGCGCCTGATGGGGAGGATGTACTTATTCATACTCACTTTCTAACATTCCCTCACCAAATATTCAACGAAAAATTGCCAAATGATAGACCTTTCTCATCAATAGGCGCTTGCGGCGGGACTCATTCTCAGAGTTCGAAAACATCCATAGGTAGCACGCCCGGCTTGGGATAGATTACAAAACCATCGGGGGTACTGCCGGA
>CALABM010000124.1 GCA_937885815.1 uncultured Verrucomicrobiales bacterium
GTCCGGTGCGGCGGCGGTAGTGAATTGCGCTGCCATAAGTGGGCTGGAGGCCTGCTTGGATGATGCTCTTTCCGCTCACTTGGTGAATGCTGTGGCGCCGGCGGAAATGGCGCTGGCCTGCCGCCATACAGGGGCGCGCTTTGTACACCTTTCCACGGATTATGTGCTGGAGGGGCACCGCCCCGGCCTGAAGGATGAATCCACCCATTGCAAGCCCGCTAATGTGTATGCCTCCTCCAAGCGAGAAGGCGAGCTGCAGGTGGCTGAAGCGCTGCGGGAGGCTCTTGTGCTGCGCGTGTCCTGGGTGTGCGGTAATCCGGATAAACCGGCTTTTACGGAGAGTATTCTCAGCAAGGCCTTAGCCGGTGCTCCGTTGGATGCCATTGCGGATAAATACTCCATGCCCACGGACGCGGTGGATATAGCCCGCGCCGTGCTGGAGCTGCTGCCGCTTTCTGCCAGCGGCGTGCTGCACCTGTGTTCGGGTGGAGAGCCTCTCAGCTGGCATGATTGCGCGGTGATTGTGCTGCAGCACGCTGCCGCACTGGGGGCCTTGCCATCCGTGCCGGAGGTGCAGCGCAGGCTGCTCAGCCATGCCACCTTCTTCCGTGAAGTCAGGCCGCGCCACACGGCCATGAATAATGCCCGCCTCACCTCACTGGGCGTGCACATGCCCACGGCCACGCAGGCCCTGCAGCGCATCACAGAGCGCTATCTCCGCACGGCAAAGTGAATTACGAGTTACGAATTACGAGTTACGAAAGCGAGGCTAGGCTCGCTGCGCTCGCGGGACAGTTTTATTTGGACTTTGCTTGCACGCTCAATTGACGTATATCTGCGTGCAACTGTTCGCCTCATCCATGAAAGCGTGTATTAAATCGCTGCGTGTTTACTCGCAGGCCTTTGCTCGAGCCTCGCTTTCGTAATTCGTAATTCTAAATTCGTAAATCAGAATCGGGCTGTTTATTGCATCATTTCGGGCGTTACGTGGTACACGGCACCGCAGCGCGGGCAGGATACCTCCAAGAAGCCTTGCTCGGAGAGCAAATCCGCAAAATCCTTTTGCATGGTGCGGATGGTGGGCAGAATCTTCTCCAGCGTGCAGCCGCAGCGGAAGGCGAACTTGCGCGTTTCCAGCACCTTCACTTCCTCGTGCTGCTCAATCTCAGCCACATCCTGTGCGGTAAGCTCGCTCAGCCAGTCAAAATCCGCACCGGGCTGGGCAGTAACCAGCGCGTAGGTGTCACCACCCACCTCAAAAGCGCGGGCCTGTCGCTGCTCGCTCTGGCGGTAAAAATCCTCCACCCATTCGGTGCTGGTCTCGCCCGGGAGAATGATGACGGAGGTCTGCGGCTCCTTGTTTGTGCGCAGGTTCTGAGCAAAGAGCATGTTCTTCTCCGGCTCACGCACATCCTTAGTGAACACACGGCCGATGACGTCCTCCGTCAGCGAAGAACCGGATACGAAGTAATTAGCCAGCATGGGGGACTTGATATTCAGCGTCCATGCGTGGTATTCCTGCCAGGGGCGGGACACGAGGTGCAGGGTGAAGAATGCCAGCAGCTGCTTGAACATGGTATCCTCCGCTTCAGCATTGCGCTGCTTATGCTGCATGAGGTGCAGGTAATAGTCCACAAACAAGGGTGAAAAATCAGCCCGCAGCAGCAGGCAGTTTCTCTTGCGCACAAAAAGTGCCTGAACGGTGGTGTACTCTTCAACAGGCTGTCCGTTTTGCTCAGTCATGATTCGTTTTTTCTTCCTGCGCTTTATAATACCCCTATATGCACCACCGGGCAAGCCTAAAATCACGGCTTGTCGGATGATTTGCACATGTGTCCCAAAGATTACAGAAAAAGGGCACCAAACGACATATAGTCTGCGTATTCAGCCTTCATTTCTGCGCAGGTGTATCACGAACCTAGCTATCGGCAGTAAGCGTTCAGTTATCCAGTATCCGGTGTTAGCCGCTAATCCTTAATTCGTAATTCGTAAATCAAAAATCGTAAATCAACGTGTCCCAAATCTTTGGGACACGTATGGTGCGGTGGCGGATGTTTTCTCTTCCCTAAGCCCAAAAACAAAAAAAACGCTGCTCCGGAGAGCAGCGGTTCTTTGTTAAATGATTGCCTCTTTCGCAAGGATTACTTGCAACAACGGCAGTCTTGCTACGCCGAGGCGAGACGCCCACCTAGCAAGGGTTTTACTTGCGGCGGCGGCGCTTGCCACGCCAAAGTCGCTTTAGCGACGGCGGCGGCGTGCAGCCAGACCAGCGAGCGCCAGCAGGCTCAGCGTAGCCGTGGTGGGCTCGGGGACGGCGGGTGCCTCAATAGCGGTCACGGTGATGTTCTTAACGCCAGCATAGATGGGGGGACCATCATTCATGAAACCAATCTTGTTGAAGCTTACGTCCTCCATGCCAGTAATGGTTGTGCTCCAAGTGTAGCCATCCGCCACAGTGGCGAAGATGGTCATATCACCATCTACCATGGTCAGAGTGTAGGTAATATCGCCACTCACGTTGAGACCGTAGGAATTGTCTAAGATGGAGGGATTAATCTTGGTGCCGGGCTGGAAGCAAACGTAATCACGGCCCACAGCTTCATTCAGCGTACCAACATAAATCTCGCTGTTGGAGTTGTATGAGTTGCCCATCACGATGCTGTAAGAATCAGAGCTCAGGAAGAACATGTTACCGGTGTCCTCACCGTCGTTGTACAGCGTGAAGGATATGGTGTACTCACCCTGAGAGTCGATGTCCAGATAGGTGGTGAGGTAGTTCTGCTTCCATGGCTCACCAACTGTAGCACCATTTGCACCGAAGGTGTAGTAGGGGCCGTAGGAAGAGTAGCTATTCCACTGGCCAGCGGTCCAGCCTGCGGGAAGATCGTAGTTGGAATCTCCAATCAAATCGGTGAAATCAAGCTCGAGCAGAGTCGTGTCAGCCATAGCCATGCCTGCCACAGCCATCAGAGCGATAAGTGTTTTCTTCATGTTTGTAATAATTGAGAATAAGTGTTTGTTGGAAGTGCAGCTTGTGCAGGGATACCCGTTCCCACGCGCGTCGGGATGCTGAGAGACCTGTCCTAATCTGCTTGTCTTTAAGATTAGCTGTTTTAATGTAAGAATGCAAGCCCAAAATCCGGATTTTTAGCTAAAAAAACCGCTGCTCCGGAGAGCAGCGGTTCTTTGTTAAAGATTGCCTCTTTCGCAAGGATTACTTGCAACAACGGCAGTCTTGCTACGCCGAGGCGAGACGCCCACCTAGCAAGGGTTTTACTTGCGGCG
>CALABM010000125.1 GCA_937885815.1 uncultured Verrucomicrobiales bacterium
TTTTTTTGTTGCGGATTCGGTGCCGGGAAGTATTATCTTAAGTAAAGGAGATAGAGAATGAAACTGGATTGCCGAGATAAATTGATACTGGAAGATGGTTCCACCTGCGCTTTTATGAACCACAGTGAGGGGTGGGACAGCATACGCTTTTGCATGTTCGATTTGTACGCCCCATCAGGGACATTGATAGTAAAATGCCGAGTCATGGGAAAACTCAGTCGTTATCTGAGCTTCACCAATGCCGAAGGGCAAGAACTTGCTACCATACGCCTCAAATGGTTTCTGCCGATTCTTTGTTTGCCGGGGGGAGAAGAAATCGAATTGAACTTTTTCCGGCATCAGGGGACAGATTTCCTTCCGGAAGCATGCGTGGAACTTTTTGGGACAACTCTCTGCTGCGCGGATGGTGTTTTCTCCTTCAGCGAAGATATTGAAGCCGATAAACAAGGGCTGTTAAAAGCTATTCTCTGTTTTTGTAAGCAGTATCCCAAGGCGCGAGAGAAAGAGCGAGAGAGACTAGCACGCGCCATTCTGCATCAGGGGGCTGTATTTGTCGTGCTTTTGTTGTGCTACGTTTTATCTAAAATGTGAAGCAAACCGTATGCTCGTGCCAACCATCCAAAAAATCCTAGCCACCACAGCCCTGTGCCTTGCGGCGATGGGGCTGAGTACTGCGTGTGTATATGCACATGAGGAGGTGCAGGATAGCATGGCACCGCCCTCAATAAATGAAAACGCCGCCAGTTTGCACAAAATACAACAGAAGGCAGCAAACTGCACAGGTATGTATTTCTACATAGAAGATTTTGAGGAAGACGCAGTATATATGTATCGTCTATCTTCGGCAGAGGTGAAAATCATTCAGGAGTTAATTGCAGGCATGAGCCCCTGCACGACCAATATGGAGATAGACATAGACCCGACCATGTACATAAGCCTCTGTTTTGAAAATACGGGGGAAAAAATTATTACCTCGCTGGATGAATTGACTGTTGTACCCATAAGCGAAGCTGCGTCAGATGGCAGTTATCCGTTCGGGCGCTTCGCGTTAACGGATTCCGCTTATACTCAATGGCAGAGTATCATTAAACACGCATTGAAACACAAAACATTCATCTCTAAAGGCATTTTCAAATGAGTGCAACAAAATGCCCGTCAAGCTTGAACTGCGGGGCGGGAATTGATATAATGCCCCGTAACAGATACGCACTTAGTTATGACCAAGTTCCAATTCTCCAGAATCCTGACCACCACAGCCCTGTGCCTTGCGGCGGTGGGGCTGAGTAGCTGTCAGACCGTTGAGCAGAGAATGATATCTGAGATTTCTGACCGCGAAGCGAATTTTGATGCCGAAGCTCGCTATGCTTCTTATGTTCAGCGGTGTGATGGGGAATTCGCCCGGCAGTTGCGAAAGGCGGCAGCAGATGCAGCCACGATGCGAATCTGTATAAGTGGCGGTCTTAGAGAGATGGAAGCCGAATACCTTCCGCTCGCCGATGATGAAGTAGCAGCTGTTCGCAAAATTCTGGCAGAAATTGAAGAAGCACCGCCTCTTGACTTCAATACATGGCTGTTGGAGCAATACGACAGTTACTGCGGTCCACTACCCTCAGCACCGCTTTATTGGTGTGCGATGGAGTTCCTGGCAGCAGATGGTAGAGTGTTGCATACTTTCTACGAATTTGGCTCTGATGAAATGGGCGATGCGGCCAAGGCTGATGAGTATCGCACAAAAGCACACGGCCCGGATCTCCTGCTTCCGGAGGCAAGCCGGAAGCTCTGGAAGTCTCTTCCTTTCCACGCTCGCACCATGGCACGACTCCGAGAGCTGCACAAGAATCATTAAGCACCTTTCTATTTTAGCTCCCGTCAATCGCTTGCAATTGTCTTTTTATCCCCTTGCAAGCGATGTTTCATTTTAGGTTGCCGATTGCTGAAAAATGGCACTTAAACACCTGATTCTGTGTAGCTTGTCAGTTCGAAACATCTTTACTTGTCACGGAGTTGCTATCGCCCCAAAATCGCCTAAGCTCACAGAATCAACAGATTGTAGATT
>CALABM010000126.1 GCA_937885815.1 uncultured Verrucomicrobiales bacterium
AAAGCGCCGGTGGTGACATCATCTTCAGCGGCAAATATGCCGAGCAGCATCTGAACGAAATTCTGGAGGCCAACAATGAGAACCGCACGGCTACGGCTAAAGAAATCCTGAACTCGCAGACGAGTGAATTTAGGGGCACCATATATTTGCAAAATGGTTCCTTGCAGATAGTAGACGGGGCCCGCCTGAATGGCAGAGGATTACAGGTCAGCGGAGATGCCAAGCTGCTGATGCGCGATAGCTATATGAGCCATACCGACTACAGTCTTACTTTCGCCACCGGAACCGAACTGGAACTGCAGGGCATTAACAGTATCACGGCTACTTCACTTACCCTGAATGCCGGTACCACCCTGACGGCCACGCTGACAGAAGCCAACTG
The DNA here is from genome assembly GCA_937885815.1 of uncultured Verrucomicrobiales bacterium. Classification (GTDB taxonomy): domain Bacteria; phylum Verrucomicrobiota; class Verrucomicrobiia; order Verrucomicrobiales; family Akkermansiaceae; genus Akkermansia. The sequence continues at coordinate 383 of CALABM010000126.1, forward strand.
GCAACAGGCAGCCCTGAACCTGAGCGGAAACCTGAACATTAGCGGAGCACTGAACCTCAATCTGAATGTGGAAACGGAGCATGCTAAAGGCATGTACCGCATCATCTCGCTTACCGATGCCACAGTTAGCGGTTGGACCTCCGGCAACATCACCTTCAATGGCAGCGGCGCTGCTGCGGGGGCGAGCTTTGGCGATTTGCTGTGGCAAGACGGTGTGCTCTATTACGTAGCCAGCCCCCTGTGGAGCAATGCAAGCGGTAGCGGTGTGTGGAGCAGTGAAGATGCCAACTGGAACAGCGGCTCAGTATTCCGCAACGGGCAAGATGTACTCTTCTACGACCGAGGAGCCGGAACAGTACAGTTGTCCGGAGATATTGCGCCGGGCAGTATCAGCGTCAATAGCAGCTCTGACTACATCTTTACCGCGGCGGGGGGCGGCGGCCGACTGGTTGGAAGCACCGGCATTTCCAAAACAGGTTCAGGCAACCTGACCTTGGCTACAGCCAATGCCCACACCGGTGATACAGAACTACAGGAAGGCTCACTCAATATACAGCACAGCACGGCACTGGGAGCCACGGCAGAGGGGCAAGCGGCTCTCATTGCCGCAGAAGGTACGACCATAACTGTAGAAAACGGCAGTCAGGTGGTGCTGGCCGCGGAGGGTAACAGCATTGCCGGCGCAGTTGAAATCGCCGAAGGTTCCTCCTTGGAAATGAAGGACGGCAACTATGCAGCAAGCACCACCACCGCTAACGGCACGCTACTCTTCAACGGCATTGATGCCACCACCGGCACACTTTCCGGTAACGGCAGTCTCATTGTTGAAGGCCGCAATACGGAACTTACCGTGACCAAAGGTGGCTATAAAGGAAGCGGCACGGTAGCAGTACAGGGCGGAAAGCTCACACTCGAAACCAGAGGCGGCATTACCCTTGAAGAAGGCGGACAATTGGCCGTGAGCGATGAAGCCACGGTGACAGCATCCTCCATCAACATTCAGGAGGGGGCTACTCTGAGCATAGGCGATGTGTGTGCCTCTGTGGAGCTGAACAGCCTGATGAGCGCCGGGGAGATGGCAGTATACACCATCGCAGCAGTGGAGGGCTACGACCCGACCGTGGCCGTGCACACCGCTGTAGGAGCCGTGCTGGAGACCAACAGTCTGAACCTGTTCGGCGGTTCCACGTTGATAGCAAACGGAGCGCATATCGACATGAACGGCGCCGACTTGACCATCGACAGCTACGAGGAGCAAAAAATCAATCTGGTGCTGACACTGGGTGCCAACTACACCCCGGATTCTCAGGTGGTGCTCTTCAGCAATGTCGGTTCGGTCTACCTGTTCATGGACGACCTCTTCGGCGTATCCGGTGACGGAATCGTCTACACCGTGAATGCCGGCGACTACTTCACGGGCGAGTGGATTAACGACAGCACCACACTGACCTACGACAGCACCGCCAACGTGGTTTACCTGCAAGGGG
>CALABM010000127.1 GCA_937885815.1 uncultured Verrucomicrobiales bacterium
TCAGAAAAGCCAGAGAAACGCCTGCGATAATGGGGAAAAGAGGGCCTCCGCCCGTGAGAAGTGAAAGAACGCTTTTAGGCTCGCCGTCCTCCTTCTTCTTTGGGATCTTGAAAATTCGCTGAAAAAATCATTTTAAGTAATGGAGTGATTTGTTATGAAAACCATGACCGCCTGGGTTTCCCAACAGGCTGACCGCCAGCTTGCCCTGCTGAAGGAGCTGGCTGCCATTCCCGCCACGGACACTGCCGCCCGCTGCGCTAAGGCCGAGGAAATCATCGCTATCGACAAGGAAGCCACTGCAGCCGCTCGTGCTAACGGCGCTGAGTACTCCGTGACCACCACACTGGCCGCTTACCAGTATGACTACGCCTTCGCCACCCTGCTGCGCAAGCTGCTTCCGGGTACAGGCTGGGCTTGGTTCGTACTCGCCGCTCTCTTCGGTGCCGTGGTGAGCTCCCTTGCCTCCATGCTTAACTCCGCCTCCACCCTCTTCACCATGGACCTCTACAACAAGATGAAGGAGGTTTCCACCGGCAAGCCCGCTTCCGATAAGCAGCTGGTGGCCGTTGGTAAGATTGGTGTGCTGGTGTGCGCCGTTATCGCTACTGTGGTAGCTCCCTTCCTGGACAACCCTGCCTTCGGTGGTATCTTCACCTTCATTCAGGAATTCCAGGGCTTCCTGAGCCCGGGCGTACTCGCCGTGTTCCTCTTCGGTTTCTTCGTGCCCAAGTGCCCCCGCGTATTCGGCTGGCTGGGTATTCTTGTAGGCGCTGCCTCCTTCGCAGCCTTTAAGTGGGTGACCTTCCTGGGCTGCACGGACAGCTCCTTCCTGAACCGCATGGGCTACTCCCTCATCGTGGTGTGCTTGGTGGGTCTCGTACTCACTATCATGAACGCCATGAAGGGTGGTGAAGCCGTGGTTCTGGAGGACAAGGGTATCATCGAGATGAAGACGTCCAACCGCGCCAAGTTCTTCGGTCTTGCCGTCGTCATTGCCACTGTGGTTCTCTACATCATCTTCTGGTAAAAAGAAACACAGAAAAAGATCCATTCGCAGAGCGCGCTGTCTCCAAAGGGCAGCGCGCTCTTTCTATGAGCTTGTCAAAAAGCAGCTGCTGTGCTATACTGCGCGCCATGACAATACCGCCGAATGCCACGCAAGAAGAGCTTAAAAAAACGCTGCGCCATGAAATGTGGCGAGGGATAGGGCTGGTAAGTCTGGCGGCGGTGCTGCTGAGCCCCTTCTGTTACCTGCGCTGCCTGCTGAACCCGCTCTGGGTGCTCGGACTGAAAGTACCGGGGCTCTTTGTGACCGCGCTTTTTACCTGCTACGTAGGCTGGCAGTATGTGCAAGGCGATGCCGCTGCGGGCGAGACGGCGCTGCTCTGGTGGGCAGCTTGGGCCGGCATCATGCTCATCATCCACTATATTCTCTTCTCCCTTACCCCCTTCAACCTGTGGCGCCACAGCAAAAAACACCTCTCCCCGAATACTGATAAAAAAGGCACAGAAGCTCCGCAGCAAGCCCCTCTGCACTGGCAAAAAAATGAGCAAGGCTTCAAGCAAGCTGAGTTCATTCTTAGCGCCCCCGTCCGTGGAATCTATGCCATCAACTGGGCTCTCCCGGGATACACGGCACGTGTTTCCACCCCTGAAGGCGCGGCACGCCCGGCCATCTCTGCTTTTCAAGCCCAAGAAAACGCCCTCACTGAACTTTACAAGCTGGAACCCGGCAGCCACCGCATCAGCCTGCAACTGGATGACCGTGACGCCCCGCCCCCATCCTCTGCCACACTAACACAGTTAAGCAGATAAACACTACTCAGCGCACATTTTTTTCGCTTGACGCCGCGGCGCTTCAGGAGTAAAGTGGATATATGAAAAAGACGTTGACCCTCGGAGCGCTTGCCTCCCTGTTGCTGAGCAACTGCACCTGCCCTGATAACTGGCGCGAGGTGCCGCGCCCGCGTGTGCGCACAGCTGCGCAGGTGGCTGAACTCACGGACTGCCAGATTAAGCACTACGGCACCACCCTGCTCTCTGAGGCAACTACACCCGGAGTCGTACGGGCGCTGCTGGCCCGAGGCGCAAAGCCGAACGGCATCATCATCCGTAACGATGAAGCGTACCGAGGCACAGCTCTCATGGGCATACAGGATTCCTCCATCACCCGCCAGCTCATTGCAGCCGGGGCGGATGCCAATATGGCAGGCGGCGGAGATACGCCCCCGCTCTGCAATGCAGCCATGAAAGGAGATACCGCCGCGCTCTCCACTCTTCTGGCCGCAGGCGCAGACCCGAACAAGCCGGATAAAGACGGCAATACCCCGCTGCTCTTGGCTGCCGCCCGCCTGCATACAGATGCATGCAATCTCCTGCTCGCCCGTGGCGCTCGCGCGGATATGGGTAACATTGCAGATGGAAATACCCCGCTGCTGGCTGCGCTGAAAGCCTCCGGCTCAGACGCGAAGAAATGCGCCGTAGCGCAGGCTCTGCTCGCAGCCGGAGCTAATCCGGTACTGCCGGATGCCGATGGCAATACCCCCCTGCACTTGGCTCCCTCTGAGTTAACCTCAGCCTTTCTGGCTCGCGGTGCCTCAGCACACGCCAGAAATAATCAGGGCCGCACCCCCATCTTCTACTGCCGCACCATTGCTCAGGCGGATTTGCTCATGCGCGCCGGGGCGGACATCAACGCTAGTGACCATCAGGGCTACAGGCCCTTCGATATCATCTCAAACGCCCAAGTAAAATCATACCTTCTCACGCGTGGCGCCAGTGGCAGCTCACACTACTGATTTTATTCCTCTCACTACACATGAAGAGACTCCTCATAATCTGCGGCCTCAGCCTGTTTACCTTCACATCCTGCCAGACGGTGCGAACGGTCTATGATGAAAGCGGCAATGAGGTTAAAGAGCGTGAGGGCGGCGAGCGCTCGCTGGAGGATTACATGAGCGAAACCTTTGACCGCGATGTCACCCGCAAGAAGAATGATGAAGGTGTGCCGGAATCCAGCTCCACAAAAGTGAGCCGCTACCAGAGTGCGCTGGATAACGCCCGCCGGGACAACACTACATTCAGCACCGGTAGCTATAACGGCCTGCGCTCCTATGGCGGAACGGGGCGCTATGCGGAAGCAAACCGCACCTTTGACCGCGGCGCAGCATACTCCGGCACTCACGAGAACACAGAGTACCGCACGGATTTGCGCCCGGATTTCATGAGTGATACCCGCGGTGTTTTCAGCCGGGATGATGCCTACGGCGTCAGCTCCGCCAACCGGGCCACAGCTGATGGCCGTGCCAACGCGGCTTACAGCACGGCAAACACATACAGCACCGGTAGCAGCAACATCTCCCGTAATACCACCAGCGGTTATTACGAAAGCCGCCTGAATAATTTCCCTAGGCCCCGTATCATTAACCGAGATGATTACTACCGCCGCACCATCGAGGAAACGCGCACCATGCTGGGCAGAGATGATGCACCGAGCACTGAATAAAAAAATACAGCGTCACATAAGTTGGCACGTTTTTACCCGCGCCAGCAGTCTACCGGCGGTATAAATGATAACAACGGCATAACATTTACACTTGACGCGCAGCCGTATTTTCATTATACTGCGCGCGCCGCATGACCACGCTGACACAAAATAACACCAAACGGCAAATTGTTCAGTCTTTGTACCTGTGCAAAGCCCTTATGGCCTTTCTGATTGTCACGAGGCATACCACTTTCTGCTACAAGGAAGCCCTGCTTCCTATCATTAGCATAGCCACCCCCACCTTCTTTTGCATCACGGGCTATTTTCTTTTCTCTAATTCCCGGGAAAGAGACATCTCCAAAGCCGCTCGCTGGATAAAAAAAGGGCTGACACTCTGTATCGGCATGAACCTTTTCTACCTGCTGCACCATTTGGTGGATGCTGCCATTTGCGGCCGCACCTATACGCCGTCTTTAAGAGTCTGGGAAAGCATTCCCTTCGGGGACACCTTCATCGGCGAGTTCATACTTAACACCTTCACCGGCATAGCATACAGTTACCACCTGTGGTATCTGAGCGCCTTCTGGCTTGCCATGATGTGCTTCTACATGCTGCGCCGTTTTTGCCCGGTCCTCATCTACGTCACACCGCTGCTGTATGCATGGGCGCAGGCATGCCACTTATGGGGAAGAGATATCTTTCCCGGGGCTAGCGAGGCCGTTCTGATTGTACTGCGCTGCAATTTCTTTGCTATGGCGCTCCCCTTCATCTGCACGGGCTACCTGATAGCAAAGCACAGCCGAGCTCTGCTGCGCATACCCGTCATCCCCCTTTTGCTTATCCTCTGCTACGCGTTCCTTTACAAAGGGGGTCTGTGGCTCTCATACCTCCATATCTACACCCATGGGTGGTGTTACCACGTCACAGTTTACCTCTCGGTATGCTTCACCCTGCTTACATGCTTAAAGTACAGCAGCGCACGCGTCCCTTTCATCAACGCCATCGGTCAGCGCCATTCGGCTAACATCTACTACACTCACATTCTTATTTACACGCACCTCGTCCGCACATCGTTCTATAACGAGGAGCTGAACGCTGTAATTGTTTACCTAGCATCCATCCCGCTCTCTTTCGGTATCATCTATCTTTCAGAAGGCTGGAAATACTTAAAAGAACGCCTCAAAATTCAGACTGCCTGAATGAGCTTATTGCCCCCATGAGTGGCGGCTCATTTGTTCTACAGCTCGCAGAAGGAGAGCTGTTACCTGCTTTCTCCTTGACATAACTTGGCAAAAATGCTAGTAATAAGGCACTATGACGCTTACTCGTACCATTGCCGCAGCCGCGGCCTTGTTCACGGGCATGCTCTCAGCTGCCACAGCTGCTGATGAGAGGCCAAACATTCTTTTTATCATATCAGATGACCATGGCGTGAACGCACTGGGCACCTGCGAGCAGGACAGCCCCGTCCCCCTGCCCGGCTTCCGCCGCTTGGCAGATGAGGGCATGGTGTTTGACCGTGCCTACTGCGCAAACTCCCTCTGCGGCCCCTCCCGCGCCTGCATGCTCACGGGGCGCCACTCCCACAACAACGGCTTCCTGTACAACTACGGCGGCCCGGCCTTCAATGGAGACCAGCCCACGTATCCCAAGATGCTGCAGGCCGGTGGCTACCAGACCGGCATCGTCGGTAAATGGCACCTCATCTCCCGCCCCACAGGCTTTGACTCATGGCAAGTATTCCCCAGCCAGGGTGATTACCTGAACTCCACCTTCCTTTCAGCCGGCCCGAACGGCTCGACCCGCAGCAACCGCCTGCGCGGCTACGTGACGGACGTGGTCACGAACATGGCTATCAACTGGATGGAAAGCCGCGACCGCAGCAAGCCCTTCGCACTCATCGTAGGCCATAAGGCCCCGCACCGCAACTGGCTGCCCGCTGTGCGCCACCTCGACATCATCAAGAAGCATGTGGCGAAAATGACACCGCCCGCCACCCTGCACGATGACTGGAGCGATCGCCCCGAGTTCATGCGCCATAATCGCCAGAGCGTGGGTTGGGATTTGTGCAACTGGAACGACAACCACCTTGTCTACGAGAAGATTCCCTTCGACGTGATGAAGGAGATTATCCCCAAGTGGCAACTGCGAAATAAAATCAAAAACGGTGAATTCAAGGGGCAAATCCCCGCAGACTTCAACATCGACAAACACCAACCCAAGTTCGCTCCCAAAACCAACCTCGGTTGGGGCATGGGCTGGATTGAACCCGGCCTGCAAGATGTCTACCGCAACTTCTACACCACTCGTACGGAGGAGTTCGTGGCCAACTTCCGCGCCGGTAAATACAAGACCCAGAAGGACATGAC
>CALABM010000128.1 GCA_937885815.1 uncultured Verrucomicrobiales bacterium
TTCCAGTTGGCTGTCTCCGGGGCAAGTGCCTCAGAAGCCGGGGTCATGGTCAGAGATGCCGTGGGGCACACGCGGGAGCAGAGCGTACAACCGGTACAGTCAGAGGCGGATACCTGAATGACGTACTTCTTGCCGGCCCAGTCCTTGTGCATCTTGCTGGCGTCAGCCGTCTTAAAGGACTCAGGAGCGCCTTCAAGGTCAGCCGGGGCAATCATCTTGGCTCGGATGGCAGCGTGCGGGCAAACCATGGTGCACTTACCGCACTGGATACAGGCCTTGCTGGTCTCGGTCTTCTCAGGATTCCAGACGGGGATTTCCAGAGCGAGGTCACGCTTCTCGTACTGAGTGGTGCCGCTGGGGAAGGTGCCGTCATCCGGCATCTCGCTCACGGTGACGGAGTTACCGTTACCGGTGACAATCTTGCCGAGCACGTTGCGCACGAAGTCGGGCGGGTTGCCGGCGAGGGCATCCGGGATATCGTGGCCGGTGATGGTGGTGCCGAGGGGTACCTCGTGAAGGTTAGCAAGGGAGGCATCCACAGCGGCGATATTCTTGGCCACCACTTCTTCACCCTTCTTGCCGTAGGTCTTCTTAATGGCTTCCTTAATGTAGCCGAGAGCCTCCTCAGCGGGAATGACGCCAGCGAGGTTGAAGAAGCAGGTCTGCATGATCATGTTGATGCGGCCGCCCATGCCGGTGGACTTGGCCACCTTGAAGGCGTCGATGCAGTATACCTTGATGTTCTTGTCCAGAATCTGCTGCTGCATGCGGGCAGGCAGGCTGTCCCACACCTTCTCAGGAGCCACGGCGGTGTTGATGAGGAAGGTGGCGTTCTGGGCGGCATTCTTCAGGAAGTCAAACAGATTCAGCAGGCTCGGCTGGTGCAGAGCGATGAAGTTTGCATTCGTGATGAGGTAGGTGCTGTGAATTGGTGTGGTGCCGAAGCGCAGGTGGGACACGGTGGAGGAGCCGGACTTCTTGGAGTCGTACTCGAAGTAACCCTGTACATACAGGTCCGTGTGCTTGCCGATAATCTTAATAGCGTCCTTGTTAGCACCCACAGTACCATCGGAACCGAGACCGTAGAACATGCAGCGGGTCACGGTGTCAGGCTCGGTGGAGAAGGACGGGTCGTAAGCAATGCTCTTGCCGGTTACGTCGTCCTCAATACCGACGGAGAAGCCGGTCATGGGCTCGGGCTTGGCGAGCTCGTCGAACACGCCCTTCACCATGGCGGGGGTGAACTCCTTGGAGCCCAGACCATAGCGGCCACCCACAACCTTGGGCATGGCGTAAGGAAGGGTGCCTGCTACCTGAGCGTCAGCCAGAGTCTGCACCACGTCCTGCAGGAGGGGCTCACCCAAGCTGCCGGGTTCCTTCGTGCGGTCCAGAACGGCAATCTTCTGCACGGTCTTGGGCAGAGCGGCAATCACGTCTGCAGCCGGGAAGGGGCGGTACATGCGAATCTTCAGCACGCCTACGTCCTCACCCATGGCGGTCACGGCCTCAAGAGCAGCCTCAGCGCCGGAGCCCATCATGATGATAACGCGGGTGGCGTTCGGGCAGCCGATGTATTCCACCACATCGTAGTAGCGGCCGGTGAGGTCGCCGAACTTCTTCATGGCGCCCTTCACGATGGCGGGTACGGCGTCATAGTACTTGTTCACCGTTTCACGGCCCTGGAAGTATACGTCCGGGTTCTGAGCGGTACCGCGGATGACGGGAGCGTCCGGAGTAAGACCACGGGCGTGGAAGGCGTCCACCCACTTCTGGTCAATCATGGCGCGCAGCGTGTCGTCCGTGATGTCAGCAATCTTGCCCACCTCGTGGGAGGTGCGGAAGCCGTCAAAGAAGTTGATGAAGGGCACGCGGCTCTCCAGTGTGGCAGCGTGAGCGATGGCGGCCATATCCGGAGCTTCCTGAGTGCTGGCGCCGCAGAGCATAGCGAAGCCGGTGGAGCGGCAGCTCATCACGTCGCTGTGGTCACCGAAAATGGAAAGACCCTGAGCGGCCAGTGCACGGGCAGCGATGTGGAACACGCAGGGAGTGAGCTCACCGGCGATTTTGAACATGTTCGGAATCATCAGGAGCAGACCCTGAGAAGCCGTGAAGGTGGTGGCGAGGGAGCCTGTCTGCAGGGCACCGTGTACGGCACCGGCAGCACCGGCCTCACTTTCCATCTCTACGATGCTGGGGACCGTTCCCCAGAGGTTCTTGCGGTCTACGGCCGTCCACGTCTCTGCCGATTCACCCATCGGAGAGGACGGGGTGATGGGGTAGATGGCGGCTACTTCTGAACAACGGTACGCTACGGAGGCGACGGCCTCATTAGCGTCAATGGTGCTGTATGTAGTGCTCATAATGGTTATTTTATATGTGAAAATTGTGTGTTGCACACTCGTGGCCCCGTCTGCGCAGAACGCAGCGAGTTCTCACTACAGCTATCATACACCCATCCGCCCCCCGAATCAACCCAAAAAGGCAGCATCAGCCGCATTTTTTTTGCGGAATGACGCCAAATTTTCGTGAAGAACTGCGTGTTTCTACCTGCTGATATTCGCCTGCCAATGATGTTATTTCGTGTTTTTGAGTGTGAGAAGAGGTGTTATAAGTGCCGAATAACAGTATTTTTTCATCATAAATGAATTGTTTACGTTTGCCAAAGCGGGAAAAGTGTGCTAGAATGCGGCCATGGCGAATACTGAAAGCTTTACTGCAAAGATGGCAGCCACCCTCGGGCTGGATGAGCAGATGATAGTGCCTTACGGCCGCGATAAGGCCAAGGTGAGTCTGCAGGTGCTCCGTGAGCGTCCTCGCAAGGGCAAGCTTGTGCTGGTGAGTGCGCTGACGCCCACTCCTGCCGGTGAGGGTAAGACGACGGTGTCCATCGGACTTGCTCAGGGCCTGAAGGCGAACGGCAAGAGCGTGTGCCTTGCACTGCGTGAGCCGAGCATGGGGCCGGTGTTCGGCCGTAAGGGCGGCGCAACGGGTGGCGGTGCTTCCAGCATTACTCCCGGTGAGAGTATCAACCTGTGCTTCAATGGTGACTTCCCCGCTATCACCTCCGCCAACAATCTGCTGGCAGCTGTGATTGACAATGCCCTTTTCTATAAGACAACTCGTCTGGATCAGAACAAGGTGCTGTGGAAGCGCGTGATTGACATGAATGACCGCTCCCTGCGCAACATCGTGGTGGGCCTTAACAAGAATGGCGTGCCGCGTGAGGAGGGTTTCAACATTACTCCTGCTTCCGAAATCATGGCCTGCTTCTGCTTGGCTGAGGATTTGGAGGACCTTCGCCGCCGTATTGATAACATCGTGGTAGGTTTCACCGCTGAGGATGAAGCTGTGTATGCCCGTGAGTTCGGTGTGACGGATTCCCTGCTGGCCATTCTGCGTGAGGCTATTAATCCGAACCTTGTGCAGTCTCTGGAGGGCGTGCCCGCCTTCGTGCATGGTGGTCCCTTCGCTAACATTGCTCACGGCTGTAACTCCGTTATCGCCACGAAGATGGCTCTGGCCTGCGCTGATTACGCGGTGACCGAGGCCGGCTTCGCCTTTGATTTGGGCGCTGAGAAGTTCTTGGACATTAAGTGCCGCCAGAGCGGTCTGTCCCCGGATGCTATCGTCATCGTAGCGACCATTCGTGCTCTGAAGATGCATGGTGGCGTGGCTAAGACGGAGCTGGATCCGCCGAACGCTGATGCTGTGCGTCGTGGTCTGGCTAACCTGCAGGCTCACATTGAGAGTGCTAAGCTGTACAACCGCCCTGTGACGGTGGCTATCAACCTCTTCGAGGCTTTCGACACGGAAGAGGAAATCGCTGCTGTGAAGGAGCTTTGCGCCCAGATGGGTGTGGGCTGCGCTGTGGCAAATGTATTCGGCAAGGGTGGTGAAGGTGCCCGTGAGCTGGCCACCATCGTGGCTGAGAGCATGGAAGGTCCCGCTCCTGAGCCCTTTAAGTGCCTGTATGAGCTGGATATCCCTGTGGAGGAGCGTATGGCTACCATCGCCCGCAAGGTTTACGGCGCTGATGGTGTGGTGCTGACGAAGGCCGCCCAGAAGAAGCTGGCTCTCATGGCTGCCAATGGCCTGACTGACCTGCCTATCTGCATGGCTAAGACTCAGAACTCCCTTTCTGACAACGCCACGCTGCCGGGGCGCCCCACCGGGTTCACCATCACGGTGCGTGACTTCGAAATCGCTAATGGTGCCGGTTTCCTTGTGGCTCTTTGCGGTGATATCATGCGTATGCCCGCTCTGCCCAAGGTGCCTTCCGCCTGCGCTATTAAGGTGGACGCCGATGGTAACATCAGCGGCATGAAGGGCTAATCACACTCTTTATAGTATAAAGAAAGCGCCGCAGCTGGGTTGGCTGCGGCGCTTTCCGTTTTTTGGTATTTAGATATAAAGGGTGCGGGGGCGTGTGCCCGGAGCATCAAAGGAGGTGATGACTTCTGCCGGGGCGTGGTGGCGGAGGTCTACCAGGCGGATGGCGCCACGCGGACAGGCTTGCTGGCAGGCGGTTTGCGGGAGCTCCTCGCTTTTGTTGCGGCGGTGCGCATTCAGGCGCTGGACGCAGTATGTGCATTTTTCCATAACACCGCGGGTGCGTACGCTGACCTGCGGGTTGGTGGGTGTGCGGGTGGAAGCCTGTGCTTGGCGGGAGTAATCCCGGTAATTAAAGTGGCGTGCTTCGTACGGGCAGGCGGCGGAGCAGTAGCGGGTGCCCCAGCAGCGCGGGTATACCATGGCATTCAGGCCTTCATCGGTATGCACGGTGGCATGTACGGGGCAGACGGCTTCACATGGGGCGTTTTCGCACTGTCGACAGGCGGAAGGCAAGTAATGAAGGCTGCCGTCGGTGCTGCGATAGCGCTTGATGTTCAGCCATTGCAGGTCGCGGTGGTTAGCTATTTCTTCTTGGCCTACGGTGGGGATGTTGTTTTCAGCCCGGCAGGCGAGAGTACAGGCGCCGCAGCCGTCACAGAGGGAGGTGTCAATGATGAGCGCCCACTGCGGAACGGAGGTGTCTTTCGGCCGGGGAGCCGGGCCGGTGCTGCGCGGAGGAAGGGGAGACGCCGGGCTGTGGGGAAGTGTGGGTTCGATTCCCACTTGGGTGGGATTGGCTCCTACTGTGGCCGCGCTGAGGGGGAGGCAGATTCTCTGCAGGCCGGGTATGCCAAAGGCGGGCAGGGTGTGCCCGTTCACTTGGACACTACAGGTGGTGTCTGCCGCTGCGGGGATGAAGGCTTCCGCCGCTCCGGTGAAGCCGCTGAGCGGGAAGCGGGTTTCTTTCAGCCACGGGTTATGGGAGAAGCGACCATCGGCAAAGAAGGGGTGCAGGTACAGCGCCGGGGTATCAGCCGCGGGCTCTACTGTGGGGATTGCCTCGGGCTTGGGCGCACGCTCTGCGGCAAAGCCGCGCCGGAGCAGGACCTCGGCATCCGGGATGATGTTCAGAAGAACTTGGCGAATGGGGGAACTGTCCTCCCGCCCGATGAGGGGGAGCTCCGTCCTGTGCAGCAAGCTGTGCAGGGCTTCAGCCTCTGAAACTGCCGGTACCAGCGGTAAGGTGACGGGTTGGCGCAAGCAGAGGTTGCCATAGGCATCCGCCTCCGCGCCCCATTCTTCCAGAAAGTGCGTTTGCGGTACTGTGTAGCGGCAAAGTCCTGCGGTGATATCCGGAGCCGTGGCGCAGAAGCGTATCGTTTCCGCCCGGCAATGGCGCAGGGCATCGGCAAACTCCGGGTGCAGCGCGGCGGGGTCCGCCGGGGTGAAGATGAAGAGCACGTCCAGCTCCGGGAGGGCCGCCGTGAGTTCGGCTAAGGTGCCGTGGCCTGTAGGATAACGCAGAGCGGGGCTGAGGGAGCGGG
>CALABM010000129.1 GCA_937885815.1 uncultured Verrucomicrobiales bacterium
GACCCCTTCATCTCGCAGGAAACAGGCTATGGTATAGACGTGTTTGCATTGTTTGCGTTTGATTACCCTTATCTTGCGTCTTATCCATTCATCCGTAAGCAGAATTAACAACAGCCCGACCACGCTGAGGGTAATCAGACGGCTTGATATGCTGACTTCTGCGAGAATCATGTGCAGAAGTTAGTTGCGAGAATTGGGGGAGAAAATATGGAACTTTTGCCGCCGCATGCGGATAAGGCAGCGCAGCTCCAGCAGGATTCCAACCACCACCGAGACTGACAGAAGGTACATCCACCACCTAACGTAATCCGCATGCATAATCCATCTTGTCAGAATGTCCAGAGGAAAAAGGTAATAGCCGATGATATTGCCGATGGGAGTCGGGCGGGGAATTTCTGTCAAGTCGCGAGATTCGCCGGCAGTCGGCAGACTGAGCCCTAAGCTGGCAAGGTGTTTTTCCAGCTCAGCCGACGAGCTAATATTAACAAATCCTTCCTTGGGGCGGCTGTACCCTTTTGTATACTTCACAAAGAGGTAATCAACACTGCCATTAGCCCGTCGCTTGCACGAGGCAATGAGCTGGGGCTGCAGCGTTACAGACACCGCAACAGGTCTGCTGCCCCAAAAGGGTTCTTCCACGATAAGAGCCCGTTTATCTGTGAGGAGGTAAAGAGTGCGGGATTCTCGCCGCCGCATGCTATGCAGCAACCACAGCGCCCCCCCAATCACAATCAGACCATAGAAGACCCCGGAGGCTCGGACAGACAGCACAAGGAGCAGACCGAGAATCACTATGGCACAGGCTACGGTGATTTTCTCTACATCCCACCGGGGTGTTCTGCGCTCAGCCCACAGCACGGTCTCATCCGCCCCAAGAACAAAATCGGCTGCCTGTTTTTCCTCAGTGTACATATCACCCCAATTCTACTGATTCAATAACGGATGTCAACCATTATCAAAACATACTTTTTCTATTATATAGACGCTCCCCGTGGGCATTTTGCTGCGAGTTTCCTGCATTTTTGTTGCGGATGGCGCAAAAAACGGGCTGCAAGGAGAGGATTCGCTCGAAGTGGAGCCCTTGGTCTGCCGGGTGCTGATCATGGTCTTGCGGGTGGCTTTTTGTTCGTTGTTTACAGTTCGGCCAGAATCTTGAGGAACTCACTCATGGGGTACGCCCCGGTCATGCTGATATCCTTGTCTTGGAACACGAGGAAATAGCGATACCCCGGCCCGGCTTGTTCTCTCTGAAATTTTCCCTGATGAATTGGAACAGGATTGCTGCAGCAACGCCGCCCGTATCAATTATGTCCACTAGCAGACGTAATTTGATTCGGGTGTGAGAAAGACGTGCCGACTGTAGAGTCCTTATTCTGAGGTTACTAAGTTTCCCTACAACGCCGTTTTTGTCGTCATACAGAGATTGAGCGGCACAATCATAATGACATTTCCATGCCTTCATCTATGAGCTGATTTGCAATATCCTGGAGTTCTTTTTGATTGTCTGGATTTTGTAATTCAGAATTCATATACGTAATAATTTGCTCGTATTCAGAAAGACGATAATTGCTAAAATGTCTCTGTTTTTTCAACACGTTACTAATAATTTCACCTAAACAATTGGATATATTCTTAACCAATACAAAATGTGCTCGTTCCTTAACTTCATTATCGGAAATCCCCAATGGCGAAAGCTCATTATAATCTTGGCTATCATTTATTGTTGGGGCAAACCTTAGAGCTCTCAATAATATTATTTCTTTAGTACTCTCTAATGGCAAGGTAAACAATAGCTGCTCCTTTTCGATTTTAGTTAGCTCATTATATGACAATATGCGATTTATTACATATTTTCGTAAAATCATAAACTGTTTAAGCTCAAAAAGACAATCATTAAATGTGTTTTTTACTTCATAAAAGTAGAAATCACATAATGAAGAATCAGATCCGCGTTTTCGTGCGAGTAATGAAGCTAACTTAAATACACAAACAAGACATGACAATTCAAACGTTAGTTTTACAACCTCGGTTCCTGTTTTTGTTTGAGATGTTATGCCGTCTTCGCAGGTGTAAGAAATTGATAACTTTTGCATTTGGTCAGACAAGTGGGAAATAAGCATCATGGCCTCCTGCATCCAAGTCGTTTGAATTTGAGCCCTACTGATACTTATCTGTTCTTGAGATGACTTTGTTTGCTCAATAATACTAACTTGTTGTAGTTTAATGGATTTATTTTGTTGATGCAAAGTATATAAGAACCCCAAAAAGGTTAAGGCAGCAAAAAAAGAGTTGATGAATCCATAACTATCCCCTAGTAAGGCATAATTTTCAAGAGCGGAACTTTCAGAAGGATTTGCTTGAATGATGTTATTGGGAAGCATGTTTACAAACCACTCAGGACTACATTTCATTAAAAAAATATATCCTCCCCACATTCCAAATATGAAAGCAAAAAACAAGAAAAAAAGAAGCTTAGGGCTATTGACCATAGACGCGAACCACTTTTTTATAACTTTCATCTTTTCTGGCACCCGTTTAAGAAAAGGTAATAATTGTTCTATAAAAGGACCAAAGAGGATTTCGTGACCTGTCATATTGGAATGATTCGGTTGGTCTTGTCCTTTGTCTCGCATAATGTAGCTACTTTTCTATCACTTTATAACGCATTCTTTGTTTGTCTATACCTCAATGGCCTTATACTTCTGATAGCGGCTATTAGGTTTATCTGGTATGGTTAATGTGAGCCTGCTGCCAATCAGAGGCGTAACATACTTTTCTCTGACCCATCTTTTATTATTCATTCCTAGCATTTCTGCTATTTCGCCCACAGTTCTCGGAACTTGGCAGAAATCGACAATTTTCTGTTCTGTCTCTGTTAAATTTGACTTGTGCAGACTTGTGCAGACTTGTGCAGTCTTGTGCAGTCCTGTAGACTCTTGTGCAGACAACAAGTCCTTAAACCAAATAGTGAGATTCACGAAATTGGGTACAATTTCAATCTTGGGCTCGGGGAGTCCTTGCTCGCGGCAGCTCTGCATGATGAGGGAGATGCCGCGCCCCCAGGATTCCATAGTACCACGGCGATAGAATACATTGGCTATGGTGGGATTGGTGGGCATGGAGCCAATGCTGTCGTCCACAAAATCAGTCCAGCTCATGCCGGGAGGGAACGAGCCGGGGTTCTGGAACACCATGCGGTCATCATAAATAGCCAGACTAGGGGTGAGGTTATCCGCATTCCATGAGCGGTGGCACAGCATGTTGATGGCCGCTTCTTTGATAGCGGTGTAGGGCACGGTCAGCGTATCCTGACGGAACTTGCTATCCATGCGCCCGGCAAGGTTGAGATGCTTGAGGCAGAAGTCGATAACGGCATCGTATTGCTTGAACAGATTGCCCTCGCACACCGTCTGGTCGCGGAATACAAGCTTGTTCGTCCCCTCAAAGCGAGCAAGGCGCACTTTGCATTGGATATGGTGCATGGTGGGGTCTATGCCGAACAGGGCGTTGGCCGCATTCAGCAACACACCATCATTGCGAGCCACGCCCAATTTCTGCATCACTTGAAGCGGGGTCTGCAAGGTCATGTTGGATGCCGGGATGCGGCGAGCGCCGATACCATCGTGCAAAGTCTGGAATACCATCTCAGCGTCGATATCCTCTACGCGGAGCTCGGGGTTGGGCATATTCTCCCAGCTGAATCGGCGGGGATTGCTCAGCTTGAGGCGCTCCTCGTACATAGTGCGGGGCATAACGGCTGTGGTGCTCTCCACCTTGTAGAATGCTCGCCCGTCAAAAGAGTACGGACCGTTCTTGAAATTAGTGGAGTCAAAGTAGATGGCAATCACATAGAACTCCGGCTTGTCCGGCAATTCGATGTACTCCACTTCAACATCAACAGCAGGCTCAATCTTGCGGAGAGCGTTTGCTATCTCCTGTCGCGTGGCATCCGTCACGTTCTGCCCGGTAATCTTGAGATTCGGAGCAATGCCGAACATAAGCCAGCCTCCATCCGAGTTCAGGAACGCGCAAGCCGTCTCCATACCACGATGAAGCTCGCCGGTAGTCTTCTTAACTCCAGCGTGCGCGTTTCATCCTTCGCTATCAGCTTCTTTATTTCATCTATGGTCATCCGGTTACGCCTTACTTTCCCTGATACGGTAGTATTGTAACATTTGGGCGGTATAAGTCAAGCGAACCGCAGCTGTTATATCGTCATATTGCAGGATTGGAGCCTAAATATTATTGCCAAATACTAAGCTATTCAGATTTCTTCGGAGGAAAAGCATTGACAATCTTATAGTTAAACACTAAAATAAAAGCATGAAAAAAGCACTCACGGTACTATTGATTGCACATGCGGCATGTGTTCCTGCTTATGCAACGGAGAGCGGGAATAACGAGAATGTGGGAGTGTCGCCATTGGCGTTTCTTGAGTTCATCGAGGAAGAAATCGCAGAACTGATGCAAAAGCTGGAAAGGGTGAAAACTCCACAGGATGCGATTAGGAAAGGAGATGCCGCAAAGTTGAAAGAGCTCCTATTAGCCGGAGCCGAGCTGACACCGGATTTGCTTATCTTGGCAGCAAGTGATGATCAAATAGAATGCATGACGGTGCTTTTGGATTTGGGCCTGTCTCCCAATGCGCCTGATGGTGAAAGTCAAAACGCATTGCATCTTTGTGCCGCTTATGGGTATACTGAAGGAGCCAAGCTGTTGTTGCAAGCAGGTGCAGATGTGAATATGCTCAGTCCTGCTCATGGTGGTTCTACACCGCTCATGCTCGCAGCAAAGAATAACCATACAGAATGTGCAAGACTATTGGTTGAGGCTGGGGCGGATGTTTTTCAGCGGTCTGGTGTCTGGGAGTATACGGCTATTGATTGGGCGCTAGATTCAGAATCGCTGGATGTATTCAGATATTTGTTGAGTGTGGAAAAAATACGCGCCGACAAAGCCTTGATACAAGAATTGTTTGAGCCGATTCCTCATAACGCTGCATTTGCTCGCTTGCTGATGGATGCCGGTGCCACTACTGGCAATGCCTGGGCAGATGCAGTATGTTACGGTGATGAGCAAAAGCTTCAAGAATTGCTCCAAACCGAGGCTTCCCAAACAGCAGACAACAAGGAGCTGCTCATCCTTGCCATTACATTGCATGGTTCGCATATTATGCGTTATGTGTTACAAACCGGGGTAGATGTCACACACTTTCCGCGTGATGCCGGCTGGCAGATTACCCGCGTGGTGGAAACGGGAAAGACCGAGCATTTGAAAATGCTCATAGAACAGGGAATGAATGTTAATGAAACTTGCGCGTATTGGAATCATTCTCTGCTTATTGAGGCTGTTTTTCGTGGTTGCGATGAAGCGGTAGAGCTGCTGTTGAAATCCGGGGCTGACATCAATGCGCAGGATTCTGATGGTTATACGGCTCTCATGTATGCATACTGTAAACCGGAAAATGTGAAACTAATCCTTGCACGCAATCCCGACCTGAGCCTTCGTAACAAGAATGGTGATGACGCGCTCACACTCTTCCGGGACAACGTCAACCTTGGGGATGCCTACGCAGAGTGTTACCGCCTGTTGCAAGAATATATGCAGCAGAAACAGCCCCAATGACGTAAAGCCGGTGGCTAGGATTCTGAGGACGGGGCTAGTCCATAACTAATCGTGTATATTTCCTCCCCTCTGTTCTAGTGAGGAGGATTCCCCCTCTTTTTATCCACCCTCCGCGAATGCTGTATTTCATTTTCCATGACCTCTTACAAGCGATGTAACAGTCTCCTAAATTGGGAAGTGATTTTCATAAAACTCTTCTATCCAATATATTATAATGTGATTCCATATTTGCTTTGGCTGAACGTAGGA
>CALABM010000130.1 GCA_937885815.1 uncultured Verrucomicrobiales bacterium
GTAGATGCTGTTAGCCAGAAGGTGCAGAGCCTTGGTGATTTGCCGGTTCGTGCTGCCATAACGGGCGCGGGTATAGCGCCGGAGGAATTGCTCGCGGTTGATGACTCCCGGGGTATTCATGCGCTCCCAGATGAGGGCGTAGAACAGGGGGCTGGTTTCCAGTCCTTCGGAAATCATGCCAATGCCGATGGCGCGGCTCCTTTCTGTGGTAAGGTTTTCTACCACGTCAAAACCGCCGAACATGCCATGCTTGCCGCCGAAATTCGAGAGCTCACACCACACGAAGGGACGGCCCTGATAGTTAAAGTTCACCTGGGCTCGGGGGGTGAGGTCCTTTTGAAGCGCAAGAATGACTGTGTGATTCGGGTCTGTGCCTTCCAGCAGACGGCGCTCCGGATTATGCCCCCAAGCTTGCAGTACCCATTTGGAGCCGGGAGAGGCTTGCTGCATGGCATTCTGTACGGCGCGGGCAGCGGCATCCAGCTGGGTATTTCCCTTTCTGCCGCCTTCGTGGAAGAGGTCGCCACCATACACGCGGGCCGTGGTGCCATAGACGGCGTGCAGGTGTTTGTACCAGAGGGCAGCAATGCCGGCAAAGGCAGGTGCTGTGGGCTGTAGGACGCTTGGGCGGTGGTATCCGCACCACTTACCTTGGGGGATGATGGTGCCGTTGATTCCGGCGCGCGGGAAATCATGTGGCAGGAAGCCTACGTACCCCTGCAGAACGGGCTCTAAGCCCATTTCTCGCATGCGGGAGACGAGAAAACGACCTAATTCTGCTTCATTATCAATGAGGCTTTGGTTAACCGGGCCTCCTTCGCCCTCCAGGTTACCCATGTTCCACCATGCCGCGTAGCAGGGGTTCGGGATGAAGGCACGAATTTTATCTTCCGGGTATTCCAGTTCTCGGAGGAAGTTCTGCCACACTTTCTCAAGTCCTGATGTCACGAGTACGTACTGAACTCCATTCAGGGCTAGAACATCAAGCTCTCGCTCCCAGCGGGCTTTATCCCAGGCCACGGTGGTGTAACTGAGTGTGCAGTAATTGAAGGCATAGTTGAAGGTGCGCGCTGCCGGTACCGTCACTTTCCTAGAGGGGATTACAAAGGAGGCCCCGCGTGTACAGTCTCCATTCCATGAGAAGTGTACATTGGCTATGCGCCTCAGGTAGTAGCCGTAGGCGCGTATGCATTCGCGTACATTAGGGGCAGAGATGAGGAGCCTGTTTCCTCTGCCTTCAATGGTGGGACTTGCCAGAGAATTATTAATGATGAAGCGGACTTTGCCTGAGAACTGCGGTGTGACTCGCTGCACGAGGTTGAGTGCGGGCTGTACGTCCGGCTGAGCCGCTGCCTGACAAATGATGAGCGGAAAGGCGAGTGCTGCCGACAGGGTGTGAATGCGAGATATGGGCATATGAGAGGTGTTTTTTTTATTGAAAAAGCGCCCGTATCAGTAGGTTGATAGGGGCGCTGAAGAAAGTTTTTAGATGAAGCGGTTCAGCTTACCAGAGATTGATGTTTGAGAGATTATCCTCGTTCTCGCCGTCCTTGGTAAGACCATCTCCGCGTCCATCAGGACCGAGCGAGAAGATGTCGAAGTCCGGATTCACACCGGTGCCGGTATGGCCATTTTCATCCATGGCTTCGCAGCCGAGGCGGTAACGGTACGGCTGGTTCCAAGGGTCAATGATGGCGTAACGCTTACCGCGTATGCGGTTGCCGTTGTTATCCGTGCCATTGATTTTGACTCGAATGCAGGGAATACCTTCCTCTCGTTCGGGAGACTTGGTGTTCGTGATGATAATGAGCTGGTCACAATAGGGCATCAGCGTGCTGCCATTGGAGTCCTTATCAGGATTACCATCATGATCCTCATCTCGGTAGAGGGCTGAATAAAGAGTGGACGCACTAACGGCATCTCCCTTACCGAAGGGAAGGATGTCACCGCTATCTGCACGGTAGGCATTCATACCCTGGGCCAGAAGGCTAATTTGAGTCTTTGCCAAGCTGTCACGCTGCTTGGAATCAACGAGGCCCTTGGCAACCCATGCCGTAGCGGCAAGTGTTGCGATAATGGCGATGGTAACCAGAATCTCGATGAGCGTGAAGCCCGTGGGGCTGTTATTTACGCGCAGTTTCATGGTTTTACACGTTCTTGATGATTTCCATCATGGGCATGAACATGGCGAGCACGATGCCACCTACAACCACGGCAAGGAACACAATCATGAGCGGCTCCAGCATGGCGGTAAGGGCGGTCACGCTGTTATCCACCTCTTCATCATACACCTCTGCCACTTTCATGAGCATATCAGGCAGCTGGCCGGTCTCTTCACCCACGTCCACCATGGAAATCATCATGGGGGGGAATATGTTGTTGGCTGCGCTCATGGGGGTAACGATGGATTCACCCTCACGCACGGAGTCATGAATCTTGTTCACGGCATCTGCCACCACCACGTTACCTGCGGTATCTCGTGTAATCATGAGGGCCTGAAGAATCGGTACGCCGGAAGAAACAAGTGTGCCGAATGTGCGGGAGAAGCGGGCTACAGCGTTCACGCGAGTGAGGTGACCAATCTTGGGCACTTTCAGCATGAGGTTATCCATGGCGCGGCCGCCCTTGGGTGTACGCTTCCAGAAGGAGAGGCCGGTGATAGCTCCCATGATAAGGGCGATGATAAGCACCGCATTCGGTACCATCGGGATGATGCCATCAGCCATGCATTTATCCGAGAAGCTGAACACGAACTCGGAAAGTGCCGGCAGCTCCATGTTCTGACCCTCGAACATTTCCTTGAACTTGGGCACAATCACGAGCATGAGGAAGATAAGAATACCCACGGCAATGACCATGATGATGAGCGGGTATACCATGGCGGAGGTTACCTTGCCGCGCAGCTTGTTGGCCTTTTCCTGATACTCAGCCAAGCGGTTAAGTACCACTTCCAGCACACCGCCGATTTCACCTGCCTTCACCATGTTCACGAAGAGGCGGTCGAACATCTTAGGATATGCGGAGAGCGCTTCTGAGAAGGTAGAGCCGCCCTGTACGGACTCACCAATAGCGCCGATGGTGGCACGGAGGTTCGGGTTTGGCTCCTGCTTGTTCAGCACGTTGAGACTTTGGAGCAGGGGAAGTCCAGCGTCAATCAGGGTGGCAAGCTGACGCGTGAAAATCATGAGCTCGCGCTGTTTCACAGAGCCGCCGGCCTTGCCGACTTTGGCTTCTTTACCCTTTTTGCCCTTGGCTCCTTTTTTCTTGGCGTCTTTGGTCGGGCCGGGCTTGGCTCCTTTAGCCGCTTCTTCGCATTCGCGGAGCAGTAGGCCCTGAGCACGAATCATCTCGGCTGCTTTAATTTTGTTATCAGCCGTGATGATGCCGGTCTTTTCCACGCCGTTCTGATCCAGTGCGGTATATTTGAAATTAGGCATAATATGTGGTGTAAGTTACGAAAGCGTTTGTTTACTATGAGAGAATAGCAGATAGGTGTTCCTGCGTCAAGCTAATTAGGTGTATTTGAGCACTTCTTCAATGGTCGTGTTACCCTCGAAGATGTTCTGGATGCCGTCATCTCGCAGGGTTGTCATGCCGAGCTCGATGGCCTTCTGTTTCAGGACGATTGAGGGCACGTTCTGAGTGATGAGGTCACGGATGGGATCTGAGGCATTCAGCAATTCGTGTATGCCCTTACGGCCCTTGTAACCTGTATTGGCGCATTTATCACAACGGGAACCTGTGAAGAACTGCTGCTGGCCGAGAAGGGCGGGATTGATGCCCAGCTGGTTCAGCAGGCTGTTGGAAGGCTTGTAGGGGGTCTTGCAGTACGGGCAGATGGTACGCACAAGACGCTGTGCCAGCACGCCGAGGATGGTGGCGGAGAGCAGGAATGGCTGTACACCCATGTCAATGAAACGGGTGACGGCACCTGCGGCGTCATTCGTGTGCAGGGTGGAGAGCACCAAGTGACCCGTCAGAGCTGCCTGAATAGCAATCTGGGCGGTGTCTTTGTCTCGAATTTCGCCCACCAGAATGCGGTCCGGGTCCTGGCGAAGGAAGGCGCGCAGCACTCGGGGGAAGGTGACGCCGATGGCCTCATTGATGGGCACCTGTACGATGCCGTCAATATCATATTCCACGGGGTCCTCTGCGGTGAGGATCTTGGTATCCTCCGTGTTAATTTCGCGAAGTGCAGCGTAGAGTGTCGTCGTTTTACCGGAGCCGGTGGGGCCTGTCACCACGAAGATGCCATTGGGCTTGTTCACGGTATCAATGATGTACTCGTGAAGCTTGGGCGAGAGGTTCAGGTTATCAAGGTTAAGGCTGACGCTGTTACGATCCAGCACACGCATTACCACGGATTCACCGTACTGGGTGGGCAGGGAGTTCACACGCATATCCACGCCGCCCTTACCGAGTTTCATCACGATTCGACCGTCCTGAGGCACGCGGCGCTCAGCGATGTTCATGCCGGCCATCACCTTTACACGGGAGATGATGGGGGTGGCCAGATATGCGGGAGGAGGAGCCATTTCATACAGTGCGCCGTCCACGCGGTAACGAATCTTGAACTCCTTCTCAAAGGGTTCCAAGTGAATGTCTGATGCCTTTTCCTTAATGGCTTGTTCGATAACGAGGTTTACGAACTTGATGATAGGTGCGGCGTTGGCCTCTTCCGTGCCATCGCTACTGCCTACGCTCATGCCGTCCAGTTCACCGAGGAGGTCACCCATGGCGGCATCAGCACCGCCGTAGCATTCAGCAACGCGGGCTCGTACTTCGTAATCAGCTGCTACGTAAAGGTAGATGTCCAGATTGGTGGCGATGCGTAAATCGTCAATCGTCTGGGGATTAAGCGGGTCTTCAAGGCACACGTAGAGGCCTTCACCATCACGATATTCAATGGGTAGAGCTCCGAGCATACGGGCTTGCGGAGCGGGAATCATAGCCAGCAGGTCATCCCCGGGGACGAAGCCTTCAAGGGTGATGTATTCGGCTCCCACTTCCGTGGCAATAACTCGCCAGAAGTCTTCAGGGGCGCCGATAACGCCAAAGTCAATGAGGGTTTCCCAGAGTTCCTTGCCGCTGTTGGCCATTTCTTCTTTGACGTCCTTGGCGAGGGCCTTATCCACCATGCCATTGTTGATGAAGACATCAAGTGCAACATTCGTATCCATACAAAATCTTATAAATTAGATCCGTCTAAGTTTTCTGGTAGACCAAAAATGCCTTCTTATAAACATAAAGATAAAGGAAGATATGTTACCACTTTTACGAATCAAAATATTTCAATTAAAAATGGAAAAATCTTCTTTTCTCGCAAAGATTGTTTTAGGAAGATAAGAACAGATAAGATTGACTTTCAACAAATTAAAATAGTTCCTAAATTAGATGGGAGATATCATTTATGTATAATCTATAACAAGGAAATTGAAGAAGTTAAAGGAAAAGGTCATTTTTTCGGAATTGATTTAGGACTTAACAATTTAATGGCTATAACATCAGATAAGGTTAATTTCAGACCACTTCTTATCAACGGTAGACCATTAAAGAGTTATAATTGGTTTTGGAATAAAACCAAAGCAAAACTTCAATCGGAACAGAAAGAAAAATATTCATCAAAAAGAATAGCAAAATTGACCTTTGACAGAAACAGTAAAGTAAACGATTATCTTCACAAAACGAGTAGATTATTGATAAACAAAGCATTGGAGAATGATGTGACTTCTATTGTTATAGGTTATAATTGTGGATGGAAAAATAAGATTAATATCGGCAAAAGAAATAATCAGAACTTTGATAATATCCCTTATGAGAAACTAATTGATTTTATCCATTATAAAGCAGAAGAAAATGGAATTCGTGTAATT
>CALABM010000131.1 GCA_937885815.1 uncultured Verrucomicrobiales bacterium
AATCGTAATTCGTAATTCGTAAATCAACGTGTCCCAAATCTTTGGGACACGTATGGGTGTTACGATGCGGCGAAGCTTATTTATATATTGACGCGAGGGGAACGGGCTGATAGCCTCAGGGGTGCTTATTTCAGAAGGCCATAGCGGCAACCAGCCGGGCCATAACAGCACCAATGAAAGCGAGAGCCCCTGGTACCCCCGCCTGCTGCGCAGCATGCAGTACGGCCCCTCCGGCATACCGCGCAAGGATGAGCTCAACTGCAGCCTACTGCCGGAGCGAGGCCGCTTCTCCGGCCATATCCACATACGCAGCTTAGAAGATACCGAGCGCTACACCCACAGCAAACAATGGAATGAGCTTTACGAGGTCACCGCCCTGCCCCTCATCCTCATCACTAATATCGGCAGCAGCGCTCTCTCCGGGCTGAAAGCCCGCATCATCAGCGAGGGCCTCGGCCACGAAGTCACTTACCCCCTCGGAGTGGATCTCGCCCCGGGCGCCTCCGAGACGATAGACCTGAATAAAGTGGCTCACCCGCTCGCCCAGGGTATCCGCGTAGAAGTACATGCGGCAGATGGGCGTTACACGGCTATGTCCTTCCCCGGCCAGTTCCTCCGGCACCTCTCCCTTTCATGCCCACAAGTACAGCTTTTCCATGAAAAGCATCACCTCGTCATCATCCCGCAGGCTGAGAATCCCGGCAGCTTGCAGCTCCTCCCCCCCAGTGGAGTGAAAATAGCGGAGTTCTCCGACCTCCGGAAAAATGAAGCGGTACGCATGGACATCCACCACCTGAAGGCCGCTCTGCCGGATGCTCGGGAAGAAGCCTTCATTCTTCAGGCGCAGAACTCCCACCCCGCCATCTGCCTACGGCAATGAACTGGCTGGCAATACTCCATCAGAGAAAAAATCTTTTTATTTTTTCGAAAATTCCTAATTTTCGGCTTGCATTCTCACCAAAAAACAGCTACACTCCGCGTAAGCAGCTTAGGGCAGGTCTCTCAGCCTCCCGACGCGCGTGGGAACGGGTACCCCTGCATGAGCTGCCAATCCTACTAACTCATACACACAATTATTACAAATATGAAGAAGACGCTTATCGCTCTTATGGCTCTGGCCGGCGCTGCTTTCGGTGCTGACTACACAATTGATAATGCTGAAACCGTTTGGACCCTGAACTTCGGTTCTGCATACACAAACGGTTACGAGTTGACCGGCACTATGGCAAAACAGGGCACCTTCTGGGATACAGACAAGACCGCTGTTGATGGCGGCTCACAGTCCAACAGTAGCCAGCGCGTTCACATGGCCGGTGGCATATACGGCAGCTGGGATGAAGATTTCGTGTTCACCATGAACGTAACTCTCGGTGACACCATCTCCGCCAGCAAACAATGGCCGGTGTTTGGCGAAATCAAAGGCAACGGTACCGCTCTGCGCTTTGGCCCGTACACTAATGTGAACAACACCGTTTCTCTTGACGGCGTCAATGTGACCAAGGGCACGAACAACCTCGTTTCCGTGGAGGCCGGTGAGACATACACCATCACCCTTACAAAGATTGGTAAGGATGTGACTGTGGCTGTGAATGGTGAAATCTCCGGTTATGGTACTCTTGCTGACTCTGTGTCCGGCAACATTACCGACATCGCATTGGGTGGCAACACTGGCAGCGATTACAGAATCAACGAGGTTGTACACAGCATCAGCTGGACCAAGCTGACTGTCACCCCCACCGTTCCCGAGCCCACCACGGCTACGCTGAGCCTGCTGGCTCTGGCCGGTCTGGCTGCTCGCCGCCGCCGCAAGTAATCCTTGCGAAAGACGCATTCATTTAACAAAAAACCGCTGCTCTCCGGAGCAGCGGTTTTTTTAGCTAAAAATCCGGATTTTCAGCTTGCATTCTCACATAAAAACAGCTAATCTTAAAGACAAGCGGATTAGGACAGGTCTCTCAGCATCCCAACGCGCGTGGGAACGGGTACCCCTGCACAAGCCGCTCTTCCAACAAACACTTATTCTCAATTATTACAAATATGAAGAAGACACTTATCGCCCTGATGGCAATGGCCAGCACTGCTTTCGGTGCTGATTACATAGCTGAAACCGTTTGGACCCTGAACTTCGGCACGGAATACGGTTCTGCTGGTTACGAGTGGGTCGGCACTCCGGAAGACATGGGCACCATGTGGGACGTAAGACCCGTAGAAGGCGGCACCCAGACCAGCGCCAGCAAACGCATTCACTTGGCCCGTGGCAACTACGGCAGCTGGGATACGGATTTCCAGTTCTCCATGACCCTCACGCTGGATGACGTCACCATCTCCGCTAGCAATGATTGGCCGGTGTTTGCCGAAATCAGTAGCGGCAACAACTACTACAACAACAATACTCTGCGCTTCGGCCCGTACGTTAATGAGAACAACACCGTTGCTATAGACGGTACCGCTGTGATTAAGGGCGAGAATAACCTCGTTTCCGTGAATCCCGGTGAAACATACACCATCACCCTTACCAAGATTGGTAATGAGGTGACTGTGGCTGTGAATGGTCAAATCTCCGGTTATGGTACTCTTGCTGACTATATGACCGGCAACATTACCGACATCACCTTGGGTGGCAACACTGGCAGCCAGTACAGAATCAACGAGGTTGTACACAGCGTCAGCTGGAGCATTCTGACACCCGCCCCTGAAGAGCCCGAGCCCTCCCCCTCCGTTCCCGAGCCCACCACGGCTACGCTGAGCCTGCTCGCGCTCGCTGGTCTGGCTGCACGCCGCCGCCGCAAGTAAAACCCTTGCGAAAGACGCAATCATTTAACAAAGAACCGCTGCTCTCCGGAGCAGCGGTTTTTTTTAGCTAAAAATCCGGATTTTCAGCTTGCATTCTCACATAAAAACAGCTA
>CALABM010000132.1 GCA_937885815.1 uncultured Verrucomicrobiales bacterium
AAATTGTGCCAATGAACGGGCTGTATGATACCCGGCCAAGGAGAATTCGGCAAAACAAGCTGATTTTGAGTACACAATGGCTATATTCCCCCAAACTTTGGGACACATGTGCCTTTTTTCATAGGCATACAACTTCGGGCTTGCTAGGCGGCGGCAGTTGTGCTACCCTGAAGGGTTATGAATGAAGCAACGATTCAAGATGAACTCTTCGCCGCCATCTGCCACAATGAGGCAGAAACGGCAGCCAAACTCCTACACACCGGAGCGAGAGTAAATGAGCGGTTCACCAATCAACTCACACCGCTCATGGTGGCAGCACGGGCCGGGGCTCACGCCGTCATCCCCGTTCTGCTGGCACATGGAGCCCTCGTGAATGAAAAGGATGGGCTATGGGGCCGCAGTGCCTTCCATTGGCTGTGCTGCCATGGCTTAACCAGCCACTATCATACCGAGGCGCACACGGAGAGCGCCCGTGCCCTGCTGGCCGCCGGGGCGGATGCCTACCTGCCTGACGCTATGGGTGACACCCCGCTGATATTAGCTTTACGCCACAGGCTGGATAACGTCATTAAACTCATCCACGCCTACAGCCCCATACCTAATGGCTCCGGGAATAAATGCATCATCCCTTGGCTCGAGCCGACCTACTATCGCAAAAGAAGCGTATACCCGAGCACATATACGGACGAAGAAATACACGCCTACTACATAGCCCCGCCGCCACCACCACGCCCCGGCACTACCCCACGCCGCCGCTCTCCCCTTCCCTACGATGCAGAATGGGCCCACCATGCCGACCTGCACGCCACGGACAGGCGCGGCTACACCGCCCTGCACCACGCCGCAGCCATGGGGCTCTATGATGTGGCGTCCATCCTCATTGACCGCGGTGCCGTGGTGGATGCCACGTCCCGCTCCGGCGCCACGCCTCTCATGCTTGCCGCCCGCTGCGGCAGATGGAAAGTAGGCCACCTGCTACTGGCACATGGCGCGGATGCCCACCAGAGCGATTGTCACAAACGCAGCGCCATGGAATACGCCCTCCGCGCCAACAACTACCGCCTATTTGCCGCCGCTGAATACTAAGCCGCACCAAAGGTCGGCCTTGTTTCAATTAATGACTCTTCCTTCACCTCTACGACCATGTGAGGCAATTATCAGCCATGAGATTGACATACATCCAATTTGCGGCTTGACTTGCTGATTAGAAAAGCGTAGTGTGTAGTGTATTATCTGTTCATTACAAATACCATGAAACTCCATCTCCCAATTTTGTTACGCCGGTCAGTTCTTTCTTGCTTTTTTTGGGGTACCGTTTGCACCTTGGGCAGTGGTTCTCTTACTCTTGCCGATGATTTTGTAATCGAGGCTACGGAAAAGAATTCTTCTGATTTAGGAAGCGGCACGTTATATACAGATATTACTACGACGGAGGGCAATATCGAAGTATTGACGGATGATGTATCGGATGTAGAGCCCTACCTCAACACATGCGCTAATGTGACTTTTCGTGTGACTGAGAGTTGGTCAGCGGATGCGTATTCGTATTATCTCATGTTACGCAATGGCAGTTCGTGGTGTTTTACCTCGGATATGCAGGATAATCCGAAATCTCTGACTTTCAGCAACACAGAATATTACCAGCTGTTTGGTGTGTCCGAATCAAAAAGATTGGACTTTGTTGGCTTGAATGATGTAAGCTTCACTGGGAACACGGCAGCAGCCTCCGTGCTACTTTTTGGCGGCGTGATAGAGGGTGATGAATATAGTACGATCAATCTTAGTAATAACCATCGCGTAGAATTTATTGAAAATTCGGTCATAGCGGCTACTTCATGCGGTGGTGCGATAAGCGGGGATGATTACTGTTCGATAAAATTGTGCGGTAATGGAAGCGTGGAGTTCAGCGGAAATAAAGCTGATGTTGGCGGTGCAGTTTCGGGCTATAGCAGCACTACGTTAGAGCTGAGAGGAAATGGGAGCGTGGTATTTTCTGGGAATCAGGCATACGACTCAGGTGGCGCATTCTGTGATTGTACAGCATGGATAAGCGAGAATGAAAGTGTAGAGTTCAGCGGGAATAAAGCAAGTAACAATGGTGGTGCAATTTATGGGGAATCCTTTACGCTGAGCGATAACAAGAGAGTAAGCTTCAGCGGTAATCGTACTACTGCGTATTACTCTAATCGTGCTTTAGGTGGCGCAATATATAACCATGGTAATCTGAATATTCGGAACAATGAAACGGTAGAGTTCTACCAGAATGCTGAGGAGGTGAATGGCCGTTACCGTCTGCGCAGTATTTATACCAATGATTCCGGGAACGTTATTTCTCTCTCTGCAGCTGAGGGTGGCAGTATCGAGTTCAGGGATTCGATATATATCAATTCTGGGCCTACAGTAAACTTTAATGCAGATTATACGGATGCTGAAGGCATTGTTCACAAGCAAGCCGGTGATATCATCTTCACCGGTGCTACTACGGAGGCTGATCTGCTGGCCGTGAAAGGCAGTGCCGGCACGGCAGAGGAAATCCTCGCCTCCCGCACATCAGAGGTGTATACCATGACAAACCTCTACGGCGGGCGCCTGCGCGTGGAAGATGGAGCCATTTATAAGGGTAACGGCATTACTGTATATGAGGGCTCCGGGGCTACAGTGCGGGTTATGAATGCGGGTCTGGAGCATACAGGATATGATTTAACCTTCCATTCCGGCACCACGCTGGAGGTATCCGGCTCCAACACCATTACAGGTAACGTAAACCTGCAGAAAGGAAGTTCTTTGATATTTACCGGAAGTGAAGTTGAAATAGTTGGCAATTCTTCTAGCTCATTCTCGTATGCAGGTGGTACATCTGTGCATTCGTTCCAAACTCTCCGAGAATATGGAAGTGTGACGTTCAGTGGAAACTCAGCTAGCAACACCTCAGAGGCCTCCGGCGGCGCGATTAATAGCAGCACCATATCGCTGAGCAACAATGGCAGCGTGACCTTCAGTAAAAACTCAGCTAATGGCTCCGGTGGCGCGATTTGCGGATACAGCCCTAACTCTGTTATCTCGCTGAACAACAACGGCAGCGTATCATTCAGTGAAAATATTGCAAGCAACGGTGGAGCGATTTATGGCCATAAAAGTACTATAGAAATGAGAGGCAATGGAAGCATCTCATTTGAGAATAATCGTTCTGGCAATTTTGGTGCTATTTGTGCTTGGAATGGGGACACCATGCAGCTTTGCGATAACGGCAGTATCATCTTTAACGGCAATTCGGTTTCCGGTAGTGGCGGTGCGATTGCAGCAGGTGTAGAGTGTTCAATTACAATTAGCGGTAATGAACGAGTGGTATTTGAATCAAACTCGGCAGCTGGAACAGTGCCATTAGGTGCTACCCCATCAGGAGCAGGTGGTGCTATTTTTGTGAACAACTATTGTAGCACGATTCTGTGTGATAATGGAGACGTAAGTTTTGGTTGGAATTCTGCCACATATGGTGGTGCAATCTATTCTGAGAGCGATTTATCAATCAGAAATAACGAATCGGTAAAGTTCAGAGGAAATTATGAGCGTACTGCTGATTCTTCGTATTGTCTGCGGAGCATCTATGTTAGTCGAGAATTTGGTTCCCCTATAGTTTCTCTTTCAACGGGAAAAGGAAATAATATCGAGTTTTATGATTCGATTTACATAGGAGCAGGTAACATATTGAGATTAAATGAGGATTACGAAAAGAACTACCAAGAATCCATTAAGCAAGCCGGTGATATCATCTTCACCGGTGCTACTACGGAGGCTGACTTGCTTGCGATGAAAGGCAGTGCCGGTACGGCAGAGGAAATCCTCGCTTCCCGCACATCGGAGGT
>CALABM010000133.1 GCA_937885815.1 uncultured Verrucomicrobiales bacterium
CTTGTGTTTCCTATGTGATGGTACTTATTTGTTACTCATGTCTTGGGCTCGCACCATTACTCGAGATATAATAATTTCATCTATTGTTGCGTATGGAAATTGGATTTTGCCGATTTGCGAAGGCTGCTATCCTTTGTTCTCAAAACAGGATGAACAAAACGTTTTTACCTTAGACGTATTTGAACAGTTGATTATTATTGCGGTGGCGTGTCATTACTTAAAAGTTTTACCTTTTTATCAACCGACCGTTTCGGCAGAAGAATTGTTGGATGTAAAATCGTTTATCAAAGATGAAGAAACTGGCGTTTTATCCATTAATCCTTCCATTTTGCCACCCCGAAAAGCGGAATCTTTTTTATTAAAATATCCTTATGAAATTTCGGCTATTATTGTCATTTCGATAATATACCTATTTATACTTTGTTTTTGGAATTTTCCCGAAACTTTTACCATTCGAGCATATATTATAGAACCTGTTATGACGTTTCTTGTCATGAATGGCATTCCAGGTATGAGTATATTTTTGCAAATAGTAATATTTTCCTATGTTGATTCAGAAAAAGACGAAAGACTGTTGTATAAAAAGATAAAATCCATTTTGCATAATTGCTCAAATTAGAGCAGCCGAAGAACAAGTAAAAGTCGACAATGCTCAAATTAAGGCAATGTGGATGCAGGATGCAATGATACTTATTTCCCGCTTGTCTGATGAAGAGCAAAGGCTATCTTTTTCTTACACAGCGAAGATGGTACAACAAACCATACAAAAAGAGGAAGCGACGTTATAAAACTGATGTTCGAATTATCATGCCTGATTTGTGCATTTAAGTTGGCATCTTTACATGAGATAGCATTGATATCCCCTTGCAAGCGATGTTTCTTTTTAGGTTGCCACCCGGCGAAAAATGCGCCTTAAACACCTGATTCTGTGTAGCTTGGCAGTTCGAAACATCTTTGCTTGTCACAGAGTTGCTATCGCCCCAAAATCGCCTAAGCTCACAGAATCAACAGATTGTAGATTCGAGGCTTCTTTAGTGACCCTAAAAAGCATTTGAGCTTACCAAAACGGGCTTAGGCATGCTTAGGCTTTTTGACCTTTTGGAGCTGTTTTGCGCCCGGTGGGGCGGTGGCATCGCTCGCAAGCGCTAGGGTGGGCGTAGCTTTAGCGAAGCCCCCTGCAACACCTAAGCTTGCGTAAGCATTGGAAATCAAAGCAAAACAAAAATCGAACCAGATTGTTTTCTGATTCGGTTGAGGATGGATGGGTGTAACTACGCGCGCCGGCAGCGAAAAGTTACAAGTTCAGGAAAAACAAAAAAGGCAGCTTATTAGCTGCCTTTTCAGTACCCCCTCGCGGACTCGAACCGCGGACAAATTGATTAAGAGTCAACTGCTCTACCAACTGAGCTAAGGAGGCACTTTGTCTGTGAGCTACCTAGCACCGGTCGCAAGCCTTTCAGAAGTAATAGCCAGCTTATAACCAACGCACAAATCACCACCTACAAGACTGGAACTAATCCCCCGCAGCACGCGCTTATGTAGCAGAAAATCGTCCTTTTGCATTTTTTGCTGTCGATTTCTCCTGAGCAGTGTGTTAGTATAGGTGTAAGGAGATAGATTATGACTAAATTAGCTTTATCCATACTGTGTCTCGGGCTAGTCATTGGCGGCATGTGCCCTGCTCTGGATGTTGCAGAGAAGCTCTTGGGAGACTACCAGCAACAGCGGAGAGCCTGCGGGGACGAGGATGAACTTGCGCTGCTGCGTCTCAGGGCCGATTTTACATGGCTGAAAGCATGGACTGCGTTGGAAACAGACGATGAGGCTTATGATCTGGCCAGTGAGGAGCTTCTTTCCTTACGTGAGCAGGCGTATCTCCTTGCAAAAGCCCGGTATGAGCAAGGGCTTGCTTCCCTGCGAGATGTATATGAAACCGGAGCTCAGTTGTACTACATGACGCAGTGCAGACAACGGGTACGTCCAACTCTGGAGGAGGAGTTGCGAACCATGTGCATGACTCTTCTTCGCTCCGCCAGAGCAACGGGAAACAAGGCAGAAGAGCTCAAAACGAAAATTATCTGGTATAGCAATGTAGAATTGATATTGACGGACATTAATCTTATGTATGGGGAAGAATTGCGAGACTTGTCCCGGGAGCAATATCAACAAGGGCTTATTTCCTATTGGGAGCTCGCGCAAACAGAGATAAACTTGCTGAAGGTGACCAGCGAGGAGCAATATGCAGCCTACGTAGCCGAATTATATAAGGCCATTGAGGCAAATGAAGTCGCTACCAGCAGGAATGACTATCGTATTACGGAGCTTTTGTTCCATGCCAGAGCTAGGCTGGTAGAACATAGAAAATGGGAGAATCTTTCACATTGACCATGCCCTCATTCCACAAAAAACTTGCCTTAAAAGTCATATTACTCGTCCTCTGTGTCACTTTATTGAACTCCTGTATCTACTCCGGATTGGGTGATTATCTTAATACCATAGGACGGCAGGAAGTAGCATACTCCACCACGTTACCGACAAAAAGAGCTACTGTATATTGCTTGGATGGAGCATATTATGCACGAGTTCCCGTGCGCTTCAATCCTGTTGGACATCGAGCTCTTTTTGCCCCTACTCCCTTTCCATTCAGAAGTTGGAGGCATCCTCTCGTAGAAGAAGACCGGCATCCACACCAGCAACTTTTCAGCTCTGAGGCTGAATTTAACGAATATTACAGCCGGGCGGAACATGCAGACTTTCATTCTGCATGTTACATGATTCGCATAGAGGATGAATCTGTTCAGCAATTAGGTTTACCGCGAAAAACACCTTCCCCTCATTCACAGATGGTATTCAAAGAATCTGAATTTGACTTTGAGCGAGCAACCGCCTACCACCTGCCCAATCTCCCGAATCCTCAAACGATTGTTGTCTCAAGTCTCTTTTATCCACCCTCCGAACAGCTACAAGAATATACACAGCGCCGAGCTCCGCTTAATTACATCATGACTCCCGTAGTCTACAGCACAGCCATCGCTATTGATATCCCCCTATCTCTCATCTTAACGCTGGGAGTATACTGCTACGATGGCATAGGGAGTTTGGTTGACTGAGAGCGCTCACCTATTCTCCTAAAAAATTAAGTGAGGAGGCTCTGATATTACTTTCTGCTGCTTGTTATGGATTGACTTCAGAGAGTTCAGCTTATAGAATACAGCCATGAGCGAATCTGCCATTCAGAGCTATTTGCACGGCCTGTTGCAATGTCCGGTTGAAGAGCTGCCCGCATTTGTGGAGGCAGAAGTACCGGCCGAGGTACAAAGCTGGCTGGCTGAGAACGCTGAGCGGCAGCAGGATTTTGCCCTACTGGTGGAAGCAGCCCAGCAAGAACCATACATCACAGAATATGCCTGTACGTGGGAAATCAGTCATGTACTGGATCATTTCAGGGCTGATGACGATTATGGGTGGAAAGAGCTCATGAGCAGTGTGGAGGCCATAGGAAGTGCCATTGAGGGGGCGGATACTGAGCGCGAACAGCTAGGCATGGCCATAGTGCGGCTATTGCTCGCGGCCGGTGATTCCCCCAATAATGACTACACCATTGCTCTGGACTCCGGGCCCCTGCACTACGCGTGTCGGGAAGGATATCTGCAACTGGTCGAGCTCTTATTGCGTTATGGGGCAAATCCGAATATGGAAGACGCAGACATGTTAACACCCTTACATTTTGCGGCTAAGAACAATCGGGTAGATTGTGCTGCGCTTCTCATTCAACACGGCGCCATTGTGGACGCGCCTGACATAGCCGGCTGGACGCCCCTCCGCTCAGCAATCCTTAACCAACACGGGGATATGGTAACGCTTTTGAAGAAACACGGCGCCCGCATCACCGAGTTTTCTGCTGAAGACTGGAAACACTATAAATCACCAAACTAATTTCCGCCGCTACAACAGCCTCACGCCCCGCTCTCGAATAGGATTTCGATGTACGGGATAAAATTTCGGCTCTTCGTTATAAAGTGTGGGCATGTTCCATTCCCGGAGTAGAAAGCGGAATCCGGAAACAAAAAAGGCAGCTTACTAGCTGCCTTTTCAGTACCCCCTCGCGGACTCGAACCGCGGACAAATTGATTAAGAGTCAACTGCTCTACCAACTGAGCTAAGGAGGCACTTTGTCTGTGAGCACCCTGCATCGTTCGCTATCTGAGGGAGAGCGGAAGCCGCTGGTCAGATTTGAACTGACGACCCACGCATTACGAATGCGTTGCTCTACCCCTGAGCTACAGCGGCGGATGCTGTGTGCGGCGACAGTTTATCACGAGAATAACGGGAATGCAAGCAAAATTTACAAAAAAGTTAATTTTTTTTGCAAGTTGAGATTTTAGGGTTGATTTTAAGGGGATTTGGTACTAAAATGGCGTTGCTATGACATACGAAGTTTTCGATACTCCGCAGGCTGCCGCGAAAAATCTGGCACTTGAAGTTGCAGAACTGATCCGCAGCCGCGCCGCTGAAGGCAAGGGTGTGGTGCTGGGTCTGGCCACGGGTGCTACTCCGCTGCCTTTCTACGCTGAGCTTATCCGCATGCACAAGGAGGAGGGTCTTTCCTTCAAGAACGTGACCACCTTCAACCTTGACGAGTACACCGGTCTGCCCCACGAGCACGTGGAGTCCTACTGGTACTTCATGCACACCAACCTGTTCAACCACATCGACATCCCCGCCGAGAACATCAACCTGCCCTGTGGCACGCTGGCTCCGGAGGAGATTCCCGCTCACTGCCAGGCCTATGAGGACAAGATCAAGGCATGCGGTGGTCTGGACCTGCAGATTCTCGGCATCGGCCGTACCGGTCACATCGGTTTCAACGAGCCCGGCTCTGATGACACCACCATCACCCGCCAGGTGCATCTGGACGACCTGACCAAGACCGACGCTGCTCCCGCTTTCGGCGGCTTCGAGAACGTGCCCTGCACCGCCATCACCATGGGTGTGGCTACCATCATGGGTGCCAAGAAGGTGCGCCTGATGGCTTGGGGTGAGAAGAAGGCTTCCATCGTGAACAAGGCTATCAATGGCCCTGTGACCGTGGACGTGGCCGCTTCCTACCTGCAGAAGCACCCGGACGCCAAGTACTTCCTTGACGCTCCCGCCGCAGCTGAGCTGTAAAGCCCCGCTGAATCAAGGGAAAAACTTTACTCAACGGGAGCCGGAGGTCGCAAGACACCGGCTCCCGGTTTTTATCCGCCCCCGCCTGAAAGGAGAGCCCCGTGCATCTTTACGTCCATATCCCCTTTTGCCTGCGCATCTGCCCGTACTGTGCCTTCTACAAGCACATGCTGGGGCGCACGGATTTGGAGGGATTTGTGCGCGCGGTGGCGGAAGAGGCACGCCTGAGGCTGCCGGAGGGATATGCGCCGGAGACCATCTATTTTGGCGGTGGCACCCCGAGCCTGCTCTCACCGAGACACTTAGATATACTGGTGGAAGGGCTGAGACGCGTGGTGGATTTCTCAGGCGTGAAGGAATGGAGCTTTGAGAGTAATCCTGCCACCTTCACCACGGCAAAGGCTGAGCAATGGGCGCGGCTGGGCATCACCCGCGTATCACTCGGAGCGCAAAGCTTTGAGCCTGAGCTGCTGAAGCTGCTGGGCCGCACGCACAGCCCGCAGCAGATAGAGCAAAGCGTGGCGATGCTGAGAGCCGCCGGCATACCGCAGGTGAATATAGACCTCATGTTCTCCCTGCCCGGCCAAAGCCTTGCACAGTGGCAGCACACGCTGGAATGCGCCATCGCGCAGCAGCCGGACCACGTATCCACCTACAACCTCACCTATGAGGAAGATACCGCCTTCTTCGACACCTTCGGAGCGGAGGCGAATGATGAAGACACGGATGTGGCCATGTTCACCATGGCGGACGAGCTGCTCACGCGTGCAGGCTACCGCCATTACGAAATATCCAACTTTGCGCGTGACGGCAAAATATCTCACCACAATCTCGCATGCTGGCGGGGCGAAGATTACTACGGCTTAGGCCCCGGCGCCTATGGCACCTTGCAAGGCACACGCTACAGGAATACGGAAGACACCGCTGCTTACACCGCCGCGCTGAAAGAAGGCCGCCTGCCGGAGCACAGCAGTGAAAGCATCAGCCCGGAGGACCGCCGCACCGAGCTGCTGGGGCTGCGCCTGCGCACGGATGAAGGCCTACCACCCGAGCTTCTCCGCCCACAGGATAAAGGGCTTGTGGATATGCTCATCCAAGAAGAGCTGGCCACCCTGCGCGCGGATGGCAGCCTGCTGCTCACCCTGCGAGGGCGCCTGCTGGCAGATGAAATTGCGGTACAGCTGCTGAGCTGAGGCTCCGCGGCTTGCTTACAGCCAGAGCGCGGCGGAAACATCCGTAGGCATGCGCCAGTCTCCACGGGGAGAGAGCGCAATGGAGCCCACCTTGGGACCATCCGGCACGCAAGTACGCTTGAACTGCTGCGTGAAGAAACGGCGCAGGAAGGTGCGCAGAGTACTCTCCACCAAAGCTTCATCATACTCACCCGCAAAGGCATGCAGGGCCAGCGCCCGGAGCTTCTCAGGCTCAGCGCCGTATTTGATGAAGTGATAGAGGAAGAAGTCATGCAGGTCATACGGCCCAAGGATTTCCTCCGTCTTCTGGTCAATCTTACCGTCATCAGAGGGCGGCAGCAGCTCGGGGCTCACGGGCGTGGCGTTCACATCTCGCAGCACGGCAGCAAGCTCAGGCTCGGCCTGAGTGGCGGCGTACTCAATGAGGCAGCGAATGAGTGACTTAGGAATGGAGCAGTTCACGCCATACATGCTCATGTGGTCGCCATTATAAGTGGCCCAGCCGAGCGCAATCTCGGAAAGGTCACCCGTGCCGACAACCATACCGCCGGTCTTATTAGCCAAGTTCATGAGCAGCTTGGTGCGCTCGCGGGCCTGCACGTTCTCATAAGTATTGGTGCGCAGCGCGGGGTCAAAGTCCAAATCCTTGAAGTGCAGCAGACAAGCCTCCTTAATGTTCACCTCCTTAAAGCTACAGCCCAGCAGCTGAATCATCTTCACGGCGTTGTTATAGGTGCGCCCGGTAGTACCGAAGCCGGGCATGGTAATGGCGAGAATGCAGTCATTGCTGCGGCCCAGGAGCTTGCAAGCGCGGTCACACACAAGCAAGGCCAGCGTGCTGTCCAGACCACCGGAAACGCCGATAACCAGTGTTTTCGCGTACGCGCACTCAATGCGCTTGGCCAGAGCAGCCGCCTGAATGTTCAGAATCTCCTCACAGCGGGCTGTGGTCTCCTCCGCAGCCGGCACGAAGGGGCGGGACGGCAGGTACGCATAGCTCAAATCACAGGGGATTTCCACCGGGCTGAGGGAAATGCGGCGGGGCTGAGCCCAGTCTGCCGGGAGCTGATTATCACAGAAAGTGCTGTCACTCAAGCGGGCAGCGGCGAGGCGCTGCATGTCCACATCCGCATAGCTGATGCTCAGCTCGCGGGAGAAAGGAGTGTTCTGCGCGGCAAGGCGGCCATTCACGGCAATCATCGCTGCGCCGGAGCAAACGGCATCCTGCGTGCTCTCACCCACACCGGCTGCGGCATGCACATACGCCGCGAGGCAGCTGCCGCTGCGGGCCGTCAGCAGAGTGCGGGTGTACTCAGCCTTGCCGGCCATGACAATGGCAGCGGAAGGATTCAGGATGACGCGTGCGCCCTGCATGGCCAGGCGGGTGGACGGCGGCAGCATTGCCGTGCTGTCATCACCCATCTCCACGCCAAAGCTCAGCTCCGCGTTCATTTCAAAGAGCAAATCCGCCCCTACGGGAATGCAAGAAGAGCCGGCAAAGTTCTCAATCACGGAGCGCGTGAGCACATGAGCGGGGCTGAACTGGCGGCGCTCGTAGCCGGAGCGCTTGTTCAGCAGGTAGCTCTTAGGCACAAAGCCCTTCACCACACCCTGCTGCACCACGGCAGCAACATTATACAGGCAGTCATCCACCAGAAGAGGAAGCCCCACCACAGCCACCGCCGGAAGGTGTGCCGTCTCGCGAGCAAAGCGGGCAAGCCCCTGCTCCGCGGCCTTCAGCAAATCTGCGCGGAAAAATAAATCAGCACATGAGGCAGAGGTGATACAAAGCTCAGGGAACACCACCACGGAAGCGCCGCCGGTAGTGGCCGCCTCCATGGCCGTGATGAGTTCAGTCGTGTTGAAATCCACATCTGCCACGCGCACGCGAGGCACCGCTGCCGCTAATCTGTAATAGCCGTATGTGCTCATCTCGCCGTTTATTCTGACACATTCGCAGCGAAAGTCAATCAAAACTGCTGACACAGTGCCCCCGCAGCTCAATATTTGCTTGCCGCGCCCCCGGTGGCACGCTATACTCAGCGCAGAGATGATGAGAACGTGGCAGTTGCGAAATGAATTATGGGAACTTCCCGCCCGAGGGAGCATCATGGGCATCCTGAACGTCACGCCGGATTCCTTTTCGGACGGCGGCAAGTTCACCGGCACAGAGGCCGCCCTGCAGCACGCCATGACCATGCTGGATGAAGGCGCGGATATCATTGATGTGGGGGGAGAATCCACCCGCCCCGGGTCAGCCGAGGTGAGCACGGATGAAGAGCTCCGCCGCGTCATCCCCGTCATCACCGCGCTGCGAGCTGAGCGCCCCGCCGCGCGTATCTCCATCGATACCCGCCACCCGGAAGTGGCCTCCGCTGCACTGAACGCCGGAGCGGATATCGTGAACGATATCACCGGCCTCACTAACCCCGCCATGCGCGCCCTCTGCGCGGAGCGACCCTGCGGCATCATCCTCATGCACATGCAAGGCACCCCGCAAACCATGCAACTCGCCCCGCATTACACAGATGTTGTGGC
>CALABM010000134.1 GCA_937885815.1 uncultured Verrucomicrobiales bacterium
GCCGCATGGAATGCCAAAGAGCCCGGTAGCTATGAAATCCCCTTCACCGTGGCTCGCATCATCCTTCAGGACCTCACGGGCGTACCCCTGCTGGTGGATCTCGCCGCCATGCGCGCTGCTGTGCAAGACCTCGGCGCAGACCCCGCCAAAATGGAGCCGCTCGTACCCGTGGACTTGGTAGTAGACCACTCCGTGCAGGTGGACTGGGCCGGATTCCCCGCCGCCTACCAGAAGAACCTTACCCGTGAGTTCGAGCGCAATGTGGAGCGCTACGAGTTCCTGAAGTGGGGCCAGCAGGCATTTAAGACTTTCTCCGTGGTGCCCCCCAGCACCGGCATCGTACACCAGGTGAACCTCGAGCACCTCGCCCACGGCGTCATGCAGCAGCAGGGCGTATACTACCCGGATACCCTCGTGGGTACAGACTCCCACACCACCATGATTAACGGCCTCGGCATCGTAGCCTGGGGCGTGGGCGGCATTGAGGCTGAGGCCGGTATGCTCGGCCAGCCTGTCACC
Source organism: uncultured Verrucomicrobiales bacterium (assembly GCA_937885815.1). Lineage (GTDB taxonomy): Bacteria > Verrucomicrobiota > Verrucomicrobiia > Verrucomicrobiales > Akkermansiaceae > Akkermansia. The sequence goes on from CALABM010000134.1 coordinate 520, forward strand.
TTCCTTGTACCCGAGGTTGTAGGCGTACACCTGACCGGCAAGCTGCAGAGTGGCGTGACTGCCACGGACCTCGCCCTGCACGTCACCCAGATGCTGCGCAAACACGGCGTGGTAGGCAAGTTCGTAGAGTTCTTCGGTGAGGGTGCGGCCAGCCTTTCCCTGCCGGACCGCGCCACCGTGGCCAACATGGCCCCCGAGTACGGCGCCACCATGGGCTTCTTCCCCGTGGATGCCACCTCCGCCGCTTACCTGCGCGCCACAGGCCGCAGCGAAGAGCACGTCACCACTTACGAAAACTACTACAAGGCACAGGGTATGTTCGGCATGCCCATGGCAGGTGAGATTGACTACAGCGTAGAGCTGGAGCTGGACCTCTCCACCATCGTACCCGCTGTAGCCGGCCCCAAGCGTCCGCAGGACCTCATCCCCCTGGCAAACCTCAAGCAGAGCTTCGCTCAGATTTGCGAGAGCACCTACGGCCACGCCCAGAACACCACCCCCGTCCCCGTCACCATGAAGGGTGATGCCGGTAACCCGGATGCCGACACCACGCATGATGTGGCCCTCGCTGACGGCGCCATCCTCGTGGCCGCCATTACCAGCTGCACCAATACCAGCAATGACAGCCTCATGCTCGCCGCAGGCCTCCTCGCCAAGAAGGCAGCAGCCCTCGGCATGAAGGTACCCGCTTGGGTGAAGACCAGCATCGCCCCCGGCAGCCGCATCGCCGCCCGTTACTTTGCGAACAACGGCCTCACGGAAGCTCTGGATACCATCGGCTTCTCCATCGTGGGTTATGGCTGCACCACCTGCATCGGCAACTCCGGCCCGCTGAACAGCGCCATTGAACAGGCTGTAACCGAGCACGACCTCGTATCCTGCTCCGTACTCTCCGGCAACCGCAACTTCGAGGCTCGCATCCACTCCCACGTGAAGGCCAACTTCCTCATGTCTCCCCCGCTCGTCATCGCCTTTGCACTGGCCGGCCGAGTGGATATCGACATGGCCACCGAGCCCATCGGCACCGCAGCTGACGGCACCGCCGTGTACCTGAAGGACATCTGGCCCAGTGGCGAGGAAATTGCTGAAGCTCAGGCCAAGGCCGCCACACCGGAAGATTACGCCGCATGTTACAGCAGCGTGGTGCCCGAGTGGGGTAAAGTAAGCGCTCCCGAGGGTGCTACCTTCGCTTGGAATGCTGACAGCACCTACATTCACCGCCCGCCCTTCTTCGAGGGTTGGAACGGCAGCAAGGGTGATATCACCGATATCGTGAACGCCCGCCCGCTGGGCATCTTCGGCGACTGCGTGACCACGGACCACATCTCCCCCGCAGGCGCCATCAAGCCCACAGGCCCCGCCGGCAAGTTCCTCGCAGCCAACGGTGTAGAGAAGCGTGATTTCAACACATTCGGCTCCCGCCGTGGTAACGACCTCGTGATGGCTCGCGGCACCTTCGCCAACGTGCGCATCAAGAACCTGCTCACCGAGGGCATCGAGGGTGGCTACACGCTGTACTTCGGCTCACAGACCGTCAGCGAGCCCGATACCGCTATCGCAGCTCCCTGCGGCACCCCCACCTTCATTTATGATGCCGGCATGGCCTACAAGGCCGACGGCGTGCCCACCATCATCATCGGTGGTGAGGACTACGGCATGGGCTCCAGCCGCGACTGGGCCGCCAAGGGTACCAACCTTCTGGGCGTGCGTGCCGTGGTGACCAAGAGCTTCGAGCGCATTCACCGCAGCAACCTCATCGGCATGGGCGTACTGCCCCTGAACTTCGCTAATCCCGCAGATTATGACCGAGTGAAGGGCCTGAAGGACGTCACCTTCTCCATCACCGGCCTGAGCAACGACCTGCAGCCGCGCGACGGCGCCACCCTCGTGGTGCAGCCTGCCGGCGAGCCCGCCTTCGAGCTGCCGCTCATCGTCCGTATCGATACTCCCATCGAGAAGGAATACTTCCGCGCCGGTGGCATTCTGCAGTACGTGCTGACTCGCTATTGCTGATTATAACACCATGTGTTACAACCCCTTCACCCCCTGCTGCTCGCAGCCCTGTGTGCAGCAGGGGTCTCTTCGTGCATACGTACCGATGTCGGTAATACCATCGGCAGCATCGGTAAGGAATTGCCCAAAGCCGTGCCGTCTATTTGTTGAGCCCTTGGGGGTTGAGCGCAATATCGACACTACTCATCGCTGAACCTTTTATTCAACCATCTCCCACCATGAACGCTATCGATTTTACCTCTCTTCAAAAAAACCCCGCTGAGCTCATCGGCAAGCAATGGATGCTTATCACCGCAGGCACGCCGGATAACTTCAACACCATGACTGCCAGCTGGGGCGGCTTAGGCTACCTCTGGAACCGCCCCGTAGCCTTCGTCTTCGTGCGCCCCAACCGCCACACCCGTGGCTTCATCGACGCTCAGCCGGCCTTCACACTCTCCTTCATGCCTGAGCAATACCGCGATGACCTCATCTTCTGTGGCCGCAACTCCGGTAAAGATGTGGACAAGATGGCTGCCACCAAGCTGGCTCCCGTCACCACGCAGAACGGCCTCGTGGCCATGGATGATGCTGACCTTGTCATTGAATGCCGCAAGATGGCCGTGGCTCACATGCGCAAGGAAGACTTCATTGACATCACCGAAGTAGCTCCCAAGTGGTACGATGAAAACAACGAGTTCCACCTCGTCTACATTTGCGAAATCGCCGCCACCTACCAGCGCTGACAAATCCGTGAAAAACTTATTTGCGGCAAATCTTCCTTGACTTGCCGCAAAACAGACCGTAGAATACAAACTAGCCGGAATCCTCGGCTAATCAACCACAAACAGCCTGAACAATGAGCGAGCTGCATGTTACCATAGAATCCCCCGAGTTGCTGAAGTTCATCTCGAAGCGCTTTCCTGTCACCCTTGTTCCCATGGAGAACTTTCAGGAGGCGGACATCCTCATCGCGGATACTTTCACGGATAAGCTGGATCGCTTCAAGGGCGTGCGCGTACTGGCTACAGGCGAGAACCACCATGTGGACCTGAACCGCTTTGATTACTGCCTGACGCACGATTACAAGAATGACGACCGCTGCTACCGTTATCCCTACTGGCTGATGTACATGTTGTTACGCTCGGATTTGCGGCCATATCTGATGGGTGAACGCCCCATGGTCACCCCGGAAGAGCTGCAGGAACGTCAGACGGAGTTCTGCTCATTCGTATGCCGTAATCCCAAAGGTAGGGAGCGCAACGCGCTGGTTCGTGCCCTGAACGCCCGCAGAAAAGTGAGCTGCGCCGGCCCCTTCATGAATAACGTGGGCTTCCTCCTGCCCAAAGGCTACGAGGCCAAACGAGAGTACCAGCGTAAGCACTGCTTCAGCATGGCCTATGAAAATGAGGCCTATCCCGGTTACCAAACGGAAAAAATCGTGGATGCCTTCGTCTCCGCCAGCATTCCGATTTACTGGGGCAACCCCCGCGTGGCTGAGGAGTTCAACCCGGCCGCCTTCGTTCACGCCAGAGATTTCCGCAACCGCAATGAACTGGTGGAATACCTGCTGAAGCTGGCAGATGACCCTGTGCGCCGTGCTGAAATGATTAACCAGCCGCTATTGGTGGATATGGACGTCATCACAAAAACCGACCACGAGCTCGAAAACTTCTTCGCCCGCATCTTTGAGCGCGGAGCCGGCGCCATCCGCCGCACACGCTTCCAGCGTTTCATAGGAGTAGCCCAGAATTACTACGGCCACGGCCTCTTCCGCACCATTCGATACACCTCACGCCGCCTGCGTGGCAAAAATTAAAAACGCAGGTCATTTTTTCTAAGGACGGCTTTCCGCACAGGGAAGCCGTCTCTCATTTATTGCGAGAGACATGGCGTGTCATACCCTCCACATCTATGGCAAGGGTTGACTCAATTATGACTTGTCATGTCAGGGGGCTGCGTGTTACCATGTGACGCATGAGCAATATCATCCGCCAACTCTTCGTTCTGCTGAGCTTCCTCGTGCTTTTTGCCGGGGTAACTCAGGCTGAGAGCAATAGGGGCAGATGGCAGGTGTATGATATTGGTGGTGTGCAGTATGTGAAGCTCAGCGACGTGTGGCGCTTTTACCGCTTCGCCCCCCGTCAGGGGCGTGAGGGCTGCGTCTCCTACGGCGCAGCGAACCGCACCGTATCCGTTCGACCGGAGCGGCAGGACTTCTATGTGAATAACTTCCGCTATATTCTCTCCTTCCCCATTCGCCGTGATGGCAACGAGCTTCTCATCTCAGCTATTGATATGAAAAAGCTGGTGGACCCCGTCCTGCGCCCTCGTTTCTCACAGCGTGCGGGTGTTGTCCGCACGGTGGTGCTGGATCCCGGCCATGGTGGACATGATGCCGGCGCCGTTAGCTCCTGGGCCCGGGAAAAAGACTGCAACCTGAGTCTCGCGCTCAAAGTGAAAGCCCTTTTGGAGCGCCATGGCTTCCGAGTGGTCATGACCCGCAGTACGGATGTATTCCTCACCCTCAGCGAGCGTGTCGCCATCGCAAACCGCACGCCGGACTGCATCTTCGTGAGCATTCACCACAACTCAGGAAGGCGCGCTGCAGAGGGCATCGAGACCTTCACCCTCGCCCCGCAGGGCACCACATCCCCCTTCGCCCGCACCCGCAGGGATGCCGATTTGGACGGCAATGACCAAGACAGCGAGAACATCGCTCTTGCAACGGCCATCCACAGCCGCGCCATCCTTTCCACCGGTGCCACGGATCGTGGCATCCAGCGCGCGCGTTTCTCCGTGCTCTGCACCATTAAACGCCCGGCCGTGCTGTTCGAAGGCGGCTTCGTCAGCAATCCCACGGAAGGCCGTAAAATCACCACTCGCTCGTATCAGGAAAAACTGGCTCAGAGCATCTGTGATGGCATCATAAACTACTGCCAGACTGTGGGAGGACACCCCAATGGTCTGCGCCCGAGAACACAGCGCAGAAGCACCATCGGCAGTTCCAGCATTAACGGCAACAGCACCTACCGCGGCACCACACGCCTGTAACCCAGCCAAACTTTCCGTTCATGAGTCTCACGCCTGCCATCAGATTAATTCTTCCCGGTCTGCTCCTGCTGGCCGCCCAGCCCGGCTACTGTGAAGAAGCCCCGGCAGAGCCTTCAGCCCCCACGCCGCCCCCTATGCCGGCGGAACCTCGCTACCTGCAGCTCGAACAGCTGCGCAGCTTCTACAAACTGCTCCCTCAACCGAACTCAGGAGGAGGCACCCTGCGCACCGTAGCTAATGCCGGCACTACCATCTCCTTCGGTCCCGGCAAAAGGGAGGTAAACATAGGCGGTTATCGCTGGCTACTTTCCTACCCCATTCGCGAAGATGGCTCCGGTGACATCCTTATTTCCGAGGTGGACGCCGTCAAGATTTTTGACCCCGTACTGCGCCCCACCTACATTGCAGACCGCCGCGTGGTGCGCACGGTTATTATTGACCCCGGCCACGGCGGGTATGATACCGGCTGTACCGCCGGCAGCCTGAATGAGGCAGAGTTCTGCCTCAAACTTGCCAAGGAGCTGAAAGAAGCACTCACCCGCCGCGGATACAACGTGCAGCTCACCCACGAGCACAGCCGCCACATGTCTGACCGCCAGCGCATCAACTGCGTCAGCAGCGCAGACTCTCCCATCTTCATCTCCCTTCATCTGAACAGCGGCCGCAGTGACATACAGGGCATCGAGACCTACACCGCTACGCCGGATGGCCCCGGCAACACTCGCCGCCCCGCCAATAATCATGACGCCGCCAGTGCCGCCCTTGCCTTTGCGGTACACAGTGCCATGGTATCCGCCACCGGTGCGAATGATGGCGCCTGCCGCCGCGCGCGCTACAGCATCCTGAACTCCGTGGAGTGCCCCTCTATCATGGTGCTTGCCGGATACACGACAAACACGGAGGAAGCCGCCAAACTCGCCACGCCTGAATACCGCACCCAGTTGGCCACAGCTATCACAGAGGGCGTATGCACCTTTGCCCGGCATATCAACCCGGATGCCAAACTGGAGCCAGCCCCGGAAGTAACTCCGGAACCGGCCACGCCTGAGCCCGTAGCAGCTCCGACACCCCCTGCCCCCACCAGAGCTAATAACACCTCCCAGAATCGCAACCGCGCCAACAGAAATCGCAATTCCAGAAGCCGCGCCAACCGCAATTCCCGCTCAAGCCGCAGCAGTTCCCGTAGCAGTTCCCGCAACAGAAGAAACCGCCGCCGCTGATTTTTTCCACAAAAAAACAAAATTTGGGACTTTACAATATCAATAGGCAGGAGTATAGTTCCGTCTGAGCTCAATATCAGATATGCACGCTCCTAGTCTCATCAAATCGCTGAAGTCGTACGACAGAAAAACTTTTCTGGCAGATTTGACCGCCGGCCTCACAGTAGGCGTGGTGGCCCTCCCCCTCGCCATGGCCTTCGCCATCGCCTGCGGCATTAAAGAAATCACCCCCTCCACGGGTCTTATCACAGCCGTGGTGGCAGGTTTCATGATATCGCTGCTGGGTGGTAGTAAGTTCCAAATTGGCGGCCCCACCGGTGCCTTTGTGGTGCTCATTGCCGGTGTAGCAGGTAGTTTTGGCATGGGAGGCCTGATTCTCTGCACCCTGCTGGCCGGTATCTTCCTCATCCTATTCGGCGTCTTCCGCATGGGGGCTCTCATTAAGTTCATCCCCTATCCGGTCACCACGGGCTTTACATCCGGCATTGCTGTCACCATTTTCTGCACACAGGTAAAAGACCTTCTCGGGCTGAACATACCTCACGCTGTTCCGGCTGAGTTCGTGGAGAAATGGGCCTGCTACTTCCAGTACTTCCACACAGTGAATTTCTGGGCACTGGGCATTTCCCTGCTCACGATTGCCGTTATTCTCCTTACCAAGCGCCTGCTGCCCCGCGCCCCCTTCATGCTGGTGGGCATGCTCGTCAGCACGGTGGTATGTGCTGTATTTAACCTGCCGGTGGAGACTATCGGGTCCCGCTTCGGTGAGCTGCCTCAGGGGCTGCCCATGCCGGAGTTCCCCACCTTTGACTGGGCCAGCCTTCCCGCGCTCATTAAGCCTGCTTTCATCATCGCCCTGCTGGCAGCCATTGAGTCCCTGCTCAGCGCCAGTGTGGCAGACGGTATGACCGGCTCCCGCCACCACCCGAACACCGAGCTCATCGGTCAGGGTGTGGGCAACATTGCCAGCGCTCTCTTCGGCGGCATTCCCGCCACCGGTGCCATTGCCCGTACCGCCACAAACATCCGCGCCGGTGCTAAGACTCCCGTCTCCGGCCTCATTCACGCCATCACCCTGCTGCTCATCCTCATGCTGGCCGGGCAGTATGCTGCCGTGGTACCGCTTCCCGCTCTGGCCGGTATTCTCGTGCTCGTTTGCTGGAACATGGCTGAGGTAAGCACCTTTGCGCACCTGCTTAAAGGCCCGCGTCAGGATGCCGCGGTGCTCATCATCACCTTCATCCTCACCGTGCTCATTGACCTCGTGGTAGCGGTGGAAGTGGGTGTAGTACTTGCCGCTCTCCTCTTCATTGGCCGCATGGCCAAAATCAGTAACGTGGAAGCCATTTCCCGCGAAATCGAGGGTGACGACCCCGAGGAGCAGCCCTCCCGCTCTCGTTACCTGCGCCACATTCCCGATAACGTGGAAGTCTTTGACGTTCAGGGACCGTTCTTCTTCGGCGCCGTAGAGAAATTCAAGGACAGCGTCTTCCGCACCATGGAGGACAACATCCGCTACGTACTACTGCGCATGCGCCTTGTACCCGCGCTGGATGCCTCCGGTCTGCACGTGCTGGAAGACTTCATCGCCTACTGCCGCAGACATAATGTAACTCTGCTGCTCTGCGGTGTCCAGCCCCAGCCGTACAAGGTAATCAGCCGTGACTCCACCTTCATTGAAGAACTCACGCATGAGAACATCTGCGAGAACATTGATGCTGCCCTCCTGCGCATTCAGCAGCTTGAGGAACAGCGGAAATCCACTCCCGATGCTCCCGCTACCGAGCCTGCGCCCTAAGCCGCACGTCCCTCCGCATGCCTTCCCCTCAGCCGCCGCCCCACTCCGAGCCCTCGGAGAGCCCCGCCCTCTGCCTGCAGTGGCCGGGAAAGGCGGCAGCAGCCGCTCTGGCTGAAGAGCCCAGCGCTTTCAGCCTTACCGCATGCCCGGAGGAGGGCTGCGCCCATGAGAGTACGGAGAATCTGTACATTGAAGGAGATAATCTGGAGGTACTGAAGCTCCTGCAAAAGGACTATGCCGGCAAGGTGGATATCATCTACATAGATCCACCCTACAACACAGGCAAAGAGTTCATTTATAAAGACAAGCTTCCCTCCCGCCAGCATGCGGACTGGCTGAGCATGATGTACCCGCGCCTCCTGTTGGCCCGGCGTCTCCTCAGTGAGCACGGCGTCATCTTCATCTCCATCGGCAGCGAAGAGCTTGAGTACCTCAACCTCTGCTGCAACGAGGTCTTTGGCGAGCACAACCACCTCACCACCCTCATCTGGGAGAAAACTCAGCACTTCGGCCGCCAGACTCGCAATTACTACGCGAATGCGGACTTCCTCCTCTGCTTTGCTGCCACCCCCGTACACCAGGGCAGGCAGCCCCGCCTCCTAGCAGAATGCGTACGCGGTGAGCTCACGGATGCCCCGCTGTACAACGCCGCGAACAACCCCGCCACCCTCACCTTCCCCACCGGTAGCGTTCGCTTCCAGATACCGGATGGCCGCTACACCCGCACCACTTCCCCCACTTACGAGCTGCTGGACCCCGTCACCGTGCGCAACGGCACGAATACGAACGAATTCCGCCTCCGCTTCAAATCACGCTGGTGCCCAGAAACCGCCCACCGCGAGTACCACGAGAACCACACGACCTTCCTCGTAAAAAGCACTAAATTCTCCATCCGCGCTGTGTACGCTGAGGATAAGACCACCATCGTCTCCCCTCGCCAGATTATCAGCACCGGCCCGGATTTTCCCACTAGGAACCGCTTCGGCACCCGTGTCGGCACGAACGAAGCCGGCTCCACTGCGCTGGATGCGCTCATGGGCGCCCGCGTCTTTTCCTATCCCAAGCCGTCCTCCCTCATCGAGTACCTGCTCACCCTCCCCGGCAAATCCGAGCCGCACGGTTTCGAGTTCCACCGCTCGCCGCTCATTCTGGACTTCTTCGCCGGTTCCTCCACCACAGCAGAAGCCACGATGCGCCTGAACGCAGCGGACTCCGGCCACCGCCGTTACATCCTTGTGCAGAAGCCTGAGCCCATCTCCACGGCTGGCATATCACTCCCGAAGGAGAAGCAAACGGCCCGGAACGCCGCCGCCCTTCTTACCTCCTTGGGCAAGCCCCATAACCTCTGCGAAATCGGTAAAGAGCGCATCCGCCGCGCAGCAGCAGCCATCCGCGATTCTCTTCCTCCTTCCGCCCCCACGCCGGACCTCGGCTTCCGCGTGCTCAAACTTACCCCCACCAAGGGGAAATAGCACCCGCACCGAACTGTATCGCCCCCCCCTTTACTGCCGGACACAGCTCCGGCCTTTCTGCATCAAAACTGAGGGGGCGTGGCGGAAAGTATTCCGCCACGCCCCCGAACCCCTGTATTATGAAAAACTGTTCGGTATTCTGTGCGAGCTGCCTTAGCTGAGGTGCATGGGCATGAGCACGTACAGGAACTCATCCGCCACGCGCATGACGCCGGGACTGGAGGAGTCAATAAGATCCAGCATGACCTGGCCATCGCCCACAGCCTTCAGCGGAGCGAGGATGAAGTCAGCATTGAACGTAATGGCAATCTCGCGGCCATCGTAATCAATGGGCACTTCTTCATTTGCCTCACCGAGGTTTGCAGCGCTGGACTGAACTTCCATGACGCCGGGAGCGAAGCGGAAACGCACGGTGTTAGCCTTCTCTGCGGAGAGGAGAGACACGCGGCGCACAGTCTCGTTCAAATCAGCAGCGGGCATGACGATGCGCTCATTGTAGCGGCTGGGGATAACCTGACGGTAGTTCGGGTAATTACCATCAATAAGCTTAGTCACCAGAAGGGTATCACCGAAGTCGAAGGAAGCCTGATTGGACGTGATGCGCACCATCACATCACCGGCATCACCAAGGAGGCGGTGCACCTCAGCCACGGCGCGGCTGGGAAGGTCAATAGCTACCTGCTGAGACTCGGGGAACTCGAGCTCATTCTCGAAGAGGGCAAGGCGGCGGCCGTCCGTAGCCACGAGGGTAAGCTTACCATCCTGGAAGCAGGTGTAGATACCGTTCAGGATGTAGCGCGTGCCGTCATTGGAGATAGCAAACTCCGTGTAACGGAAGCCACGGTTCAGCATGGCCTGAGGCACCTTAAACTCACGAGCCTCTTTGAATACGGGAAGGCTGGGGAATTCCTCAGCAAGCAGACCGTTCAGCTTGAACTGGGCGCGATTGCAACGAATAGTGGCGATAGAACCCTTCGTCTCCAAGCTCACCTCACCATCACGCATTTCACGGATGATGCTCTGCAGCTTCTTAGCCGGCAGGGTGATAGCTCCGGGGGTATCCACTAAGCAGGGCACCTTCGCAAGGATGGTCAGCTCCATGTTCGTGGTGGTCAGCTTCAGCTCACCATCGGCGGCCTCAAGCAGCACATTGGAAAGGATGGGCATGCTGGGGCGGGTAGACACCACACCTGCCACTTTATTCAGACCATCCAGCAGGGTTTGTTTGGCTAATGCGAATTTCATCGTTACACTCCTTCGGTTTTTCTGCATTTTACCGACTTTTTTCAGTGAACGCAAGCTAAATATGTAGCCTTCACCAGATTTTCTACGTCTTTTTTCTACACACCGCCATATATTGTGCTCATAGGCCGCCGCCGGAAACTATTGCCCCCATAAAAAAGCGTGTAAACGAGCCCATCGGCACACATGCCTCAATCAGCAGAAGCAGCTCTCCGGAGCGGCTCCGCACTTCCCTTCAGCAACAGGAGGGTAATTTCCGGCGAGCAGAACACGCGCATGGGGAAGGAGCTGGTGCCGGTACCACGGCTCACATACACCTGCTGCCCTTCCAC
>CALABM010000135.1 GCA_937885815.1 uncultured Verrucomicrobiales bacterium
ACGCTGACTATATGTCGTTTGGTGCCCTTTTTCTGTAATCTTTGGGACACATGTGAATTATCACATTGCTATTGTAACGCCTGAACCTCTCATTAAAACGTAAATTCATACTTGCTAGGAGGAAGGTATGTGGTACAATGCCGTCATGAAAGAACAGCAAATCATCGATAAGGCCGCTGCCTTTGCGGCAAAAGCTCACGCCGGGCAAACAAGGCGTGGCGGTGAGCCCTATTACAACCATGTGTTCCGTGTGGCTGGTCTTGTGGGAGAACTCACTAAAGATGAGGATATGATAGCGGCTGCGTTCCTGCATGATACCATGGAAGATTGTGGCGTCACAGCTGAAGAATTAGCCTTGGAGTTTGGTGAAAACGTAGCGTCCTTAGTACAGGAGTTGACTAACGATGAAACCCTGTTACAAGAGTTGGGTAAGGAGGAATACATGGTTCGTAAATTATCTGCACTAACTCCCAACGCTTTGCTTATTAAGCTGTGTGATACGCTGAATAATATGACTGAGACGGACCGCCCTACACAAGCCGGCACCTATGCCCGCATACAGCAACGCTTGCAACAAATGCCTCCAGCAGCTTGGTGTGAAGCTCATCAAGCCCTCAGCCAACGTATTCTTGCTATTTATGCAGATAAGTTTGAAATAAGTTCGAAATAATTTTCATGGTGAAGCATTAATAGGTGATTTGGTGAGCTGTATGATGATGATGCAGGAACTGCCCCAGCAAATAGAATGGACATGCAAGCTTCTGGTGTGGCATGGATTATACCAACACCCACAGGCGAAAGATAAGGATATATGGTATGTTTACCCTGAACATGCTATAGTCGGAGCTGATGATGAGGCGATAAATGAATGGGCTTTCTGCGGGAGTAAGCCATCCTATACCTCTGACATCATTAAGCAAATTATGGAAGATGTGCGGGTTCTTGCCATAGAAGAGATGGCCGTTGATATACGTTGCAGTTATGAGTGTTCCAATTATCACCGGGCAGAAGATGGCGACACTTGCCTTATGTGGTTAACCGCGGAAGATGGCCCCCTTATCGAAGGTTACGGCGGGGTTTGCGTTGAATATGTAGGCGTGTTTAACGCGGAGTCTCGTGAATATGTATGGCAGCCCAGAACACTGATAGATGCAGCTCTTGTGGAGAGGTGCTTTCATCATGTCCCTACTCAGAAAGAGCTAAGTTATATGTGTCACGAAGGTGTTTTGTACAGGCTAGATGAATTACCTAGCTTCAGCTGATGGATAATGGGGGCTGGGATTAGTTGTAAGCTTGGCCGGCCTTGCATATAAAGCTAACGCGCAGCTTTTAATCCTGCCGGGGAGTGCTCGCCTTCTGTTCCTCCGGTTGCTTGGCTGAAGGCTTTGCTTCGCACCGATGGGCTATGATAGCAGCATAGATAATGAGAGCGATGACGAGCTCTACCACGCAGAAGATGGCGAAGATGGGCCCCGCAAACATGCACAGCGGGACGGGGAAGGGGCTGCTGAAGGTTGAGGTGACATCATCCGTGGCAATGATGAGCATCGGCAGCCATGTGATACCCCATGTTATGAGGAGGTAGCGGAACAGGCGCCACTGGGTGTTCCATATTATCCACGCTAGGGCAAAAGTTGCCACCACGGCTACATATTGAGCCGCTGCAATGAGTACACGGAGATTCCAGATGGCTTGCGACCAGTCCCAGAGAGGGACGGATTCACCTTGCTCCGCCCAAGCCTCGTGGTATAAATATAGGTGTACACCGGTTGCCACAATGCCCACCAGCACGAGCAGAAGAACGGAGATGCGTCCTCGCTGCATTATTTGCACTTTATTAGATGCTGAAAGCATAGGCTTTTAGTATGGCGAGCCGTTAAGCCTTGTCGTCCAGTTCTTTGGCGCTATATTTTTTAAGAACCAGTAGGATGATAAAGAGTGCCCCGAGCGCAATCGGGAACACGATGAACCAGTTATGCACAAAGCCGGCCAGCAGGAAGGCAGCAAAGGACACCGCAGACACCGTGAGCACGTACGGCAACTGGGTGGATACATGGCTCAGGTGATCACACTGGGCACCGGCGCTGGACATGATGGTGGTGTCTGAAATCGGGGAGCAATGGTCACCGGCCACAGCACCGGCGAGGCAGGCAGACATGCCGATGAACATGAGGGGGCTGGACGGATCAAAGGTGCTCACGATAATGGGGATGAGGATGCCGAATGTAGCCCAGGATGTGCCTGTGGAGAAGGCGAGAACGGCCGCCACTACGAAAATCACCGCGGGTAAGAAGTTCACCAGCCCGGCGGAGGCGTGCTCCATGTGGAAGGCGATGAACTCGCGGGCCTCCAGAGCAGAGGTCACATTCTTGAGCGCGGTGGCTAAGGTCAGAATAAGGATGGCGGGCACCATGGCGATGAAGCCCTGAGGAATGCAGCGCATGGCTGCGCGGAAGTTCAGCACGCCTCGCAGCCTGTAGAATGCCACCGTCAGCACCAGAGCAATGATGGCACCCCAAGGAAGCCCCACCGTGGCATCCGTGGCGCTCAGCGCATCCGCAAAGGACTTGCCATCAAGTATGCCGCCTACGTACACCAGAGCGAAGGTCTCTATCCCAATGAGGAGCAACACCGGCACAATGAGGTCGCACAGCTTGCCGTGGCGGTGGAATTTCAGCTCCTGTTCCTGCACGGACTGCTCAGGCAGCACGGTGTGGACATCGCCGTTTTGGATGGCATTGCGCTCATAGCGACGCATGGGGCCGTAATCAAAGCGCATGAGCACCAGCATGACGACAAAACAGAGTGTCAGCAGGGAGTAGAAGTTATACGGGATGGCCTGAATGAAAAGCTCCAGCCCATTGTAGCCCGTGCCGGTAGAGTATTGGGAAACTGCCGCAGCCCAGCTTGAAATGGGGGCAATCATGCAAATGGGCGCTGCCGTGGCATCAATGATAAAGGCCAACTTCGCGCGGGAAACTCGCTTGGCATCAGTCACCGGGCGCATCACGCTGCCCACCGCCAAGCAGTTGAAATAATCATCAATGAAGATGAGGACACCGAGGACGAATGTGGCCAGCTGGCTGCCGATGCGGGATTTGATATTCCTTTGCGCCCACTGGCCAAAGGCCTGAGCGGCCCCCGTCTTGTTAATCATGCAGACAAAGGCACCTAGAATCACGAGGAAGATGAATACGCCCGTGGTGGCTTGCATACCCTCGATGAGCCCCTTATTCACAACAAAGTCCACCGTATCCGTCAGGGTGAATTGGGTTATAAAGCATGCTCCCAGCACCACACCCGCAAACAGAGCGGAATATACCTCTTTGAAAATAAGGGCCAGCACAATGGCCAGCAGCGCCGGCGCCAGAGACCATATTGTGCCGCAGAGGGGGGATTTTACCGGAGCCGTAGCTTCCTCAGCCACCGGAACTTCAGTGGCACCAAAACTTTGCATGGCAAACACAGCCACCACAAGCAGGAGAAGAAGAAGGAGTTTCCTCATGGTGTTTCTTATCACGATTTCAATACGTTGCGCGGGAAACTTACCACAAAAGCCGCGCTGTGTCAATAGATAGATGCACACGAAGAATCACATGGTGATGGTCAACGTGGCCACGGGGCTGCCTCAGCAGGGGCGCGGGCAGGGGAGGCTGGGGAGCTCTCTGCATTTGGTTGTTAGAAGCATATCCAAGCCGTATTGAAGGAGGAATTTGAGATTTCAGTTGTCGCAAAATTTGCGACAGTTCAAACTGAGAGCTTACTTTTTTACCTTATTTTTTGTATTTATCACGTTTCCGGCTTGTAAGTTGGAAATGGCATGGTATAATCAGCTCAGACTTCCGCGAGGAGGTTTATTTGTTCTACCCTTATGAATCCCGATATCCCAAAAGCCTTTCACGGGGCCGTTTGTAATAACGATGCAGAAACAGCCCGCCGCCCATTAATGATTATCCTAATGGGATTGCCTGCTGCTGGCAAAAGTACATTCTATGCGCGTGAATTGGCTCCTCATGGGATAGCACACATCAATCTGGATACCCTGCGTACTCGTAACAGAGAACTCCTGCAAATACGTGAATATCTGCGAACTGGCGTTTCCTTTGCCGTGGATAACACCAATACTTTACCGGAGGAGCGTGCCAGATATATTAAACTGGCCGCAGCGGCCGACTACCGGATTGAAGGCTATTTTCTTCGGAGCAGGGTGCAAGAATGTATTCGTCACAATGAAGAAAGGGATAAGAAGGTGCCCATAGCTGCCATTGCGGCTATGTCCGCTCGATTGATTCTGCCGAGTCAAAGCGAGGGATTTGATGCTTTGTATTTTGTTAACAGAACCGAGAAAGGATACGATATATCACCATGGATAGAAACCAGCTGACATTTCAAGAGCTTGAGCAGCAGATGCGTAGTATTGAAAAAGCTCGCGAGGGCGAAATCCCGGCTGAGGCCTTTATCATTGCAAGATTGGATGGCCGTGGGTTCAGCAAACTAACAAAGGCTCATTTTGAAAAGCCCTTTGATGAGAGGTTTCACCGGCTCATGGTGGAGACTATGCGATATATCATGGAAAAAGAGCCGGAGATTACGCTTGCCTACAACCAAAGTGACGAGATTTCCGTGTTAATGATGCCGGGCTGCTCCCCCTTCAATCGCAAAGCGCGTAAACTACTTTCTCTTTTACCGGCTGCGGCTGCTGCTAAATTCAGTTTGCTGCTGGGGGAGCCTGTTTGTTTTGATTGTCGTCTCAACATTCAAACAGACGCGGCGGGTGTACTGCGTTATTTTGCATGGCGTAGTATTGATGCGGAACGAAATGCTTTTAATGCTTGCGCCTACTGGCTGTTACGTAAACAAGGCATGCAGCCACATGCCGCCGCTGAATGGTTGCGCTCTCTTGATACCGCAAATCATAGAAAACTGCTGCAAGATCACAATGCGGATTCCTCTGCCATACCTGTGTGGCAAACCAGGGGAATAATCATGCACCGCCTGCTGGAGGAGCGTGAAGGCTTTAACCCACTCACACAAGAAAAAACGACCTGTACTCGCCGTACATTGGTGGAGTCTGATTATTCAGAAAAACTGCTTCGAGATATAGTCTTGCCTGGTAGTTAAACGACAATCTCTGAAAAAGCAAAAATGAACCCTGATATCCAAAAAGCCTTTCACGAGGCCGTTAGTAATAACGATATAGAAACAGCCCGCCGCATGATTGCCGCCGGGGCAGATGTTAATGCTCCCTATGACGAGTACGAAAATCGTTCGTTTCTGGATGCTTGTTATAGAGGAAACCTTGATTTAGTTAAAATGCTTCTTGAAGCAGGATCAAATCCAAATATTTCGGGCGGCAAATTAGGCTCCCCTCTATCCATAGTGATGCGTGACAAAGAGTTCTGGAGTGCCGAGCTCTTGATTAAATTTGGCGCTAAGTTCTCAAGGTCTGAAGATTACTACGCAGATGAAGTGCTAGAAAACATAAATGACCATATTCTCTTCTATAACATGAAGGATAATGGCATCCCTTTCCGTACGGATGATGCTGCTGTGGTGCTTTATGCAAAGCATGCTTGTTCCTATCTACTCCGTAAGGCGCTGGAGGCCGGAGCTAATCCTAATGCTGCGGATTCTACGGGCAAGAGCGCATTAGCGTGGGCGCTGGAGCATCCCCGCCATTCTCAGGGCTGTGCAGGAAGATTGATTCAACATGGGGCAACATTCAATCCGGATTTAATCCTCTATGCCGTCAGAAAGGGGAAGAGAGAACTTTTTAAGGCTCTGCTGAAGGCCGGGGCGGATGTGAACGTCGCGGATGAGAAGGGAAATACTGCTTTACACTATGCTACACGTACGAACCGAGAGTATTTTGTGCGTGATTTAATCAGCGCCGGAGCGAATATCGAGGCTAGAAATAAAGCTGATTATACGCCGCTGATGTTAGCGGTGCGGTACCGCTGTTATTCTGCGGCCGGATGTTTGTTGGCGAATGGCGCGGATGAATATGCAATAGGCAGCAAGTACCGCGAAAGCTCCATGGCGATGTGTAGACGTTATCACTGCCAAATCAAAAATAACAAACTGATCAAAAAAGAGTGGAACTCAGAATCGCTAAAAAATCTGACCCCGTTTCGTTTTTGCTGGGCCGCACAAAGCGGGGGAATTGCAAAAATTCAATCTCTGAAAGAACAGAGGTTAGATATCAATACCCAGGATGAAGAGGGGTATACAGCACTCCATTTAGGGAGTGACCAGGAAGAGGTAATTCCTCTCCTCATCCAATCCGGCGCCGACATGTACATAGAAACGTATCCAAATGAATGGGAAAGACCTCATACACCGGCAATGCTGGCCGCTGATGGTAGTGAGTTAGAATGCTTGAAGAAGTTTTTAGCGTGTGGGTATGATGTAAATCATAAAGACTCTTATGGAACCACGTTACTCATGTTCTGTGCCTGTAGATTTTTGCCGAGCTTAGTGGAGTTTTTACTGGAAAACGGAGCCAATCCCTCCCTCAAGGATAATAAGGGTCAGACAGCCTTATTTTACGCTACATACCATAACTTAGTCTGCTATGACGAAATTATTGATTACTTGCTGGAATATGGGGCGAATATCAATGAGGTGGACAATGAGGGTAATAGCGCATTACTCCAGATTGCTGATGAAGAAATTGAGGGCGATGCAACTCACCGTGATTTAATTGACCGCGGAATCGATGTCAACATTCGCAACAACGCGGGACAAACCGCTTTAAGCATAGCAAAGCTCCATGGCCATAAAAGATTAATTGCAGAGCTCTTAGAAGCCGGCGCGATAGACAGTTAAAGCCGTTGGCCTGTATGTGCGGGGTGCCTGCTGAGGAGGTGGACTTACAGCAGGAAAATCAGAGCCAGCCCACTCATTATGCCGAGTGCGGCTAGGCACCACCCATGCACTTTGTACTTACTCTCGCCTGTAAGCCAATGTTCATGGGTGCTCAATGTCAACATTGAGCCTACGAAGATGGCTATGAAAATGGGAGTTAGCATGGCAGTAGTATATCAGAAATTCCGGTGCATGGCAATATTTCCTAGGAGCGGGAGCCATCCTCGGCGGAGGAGGGTGGCTCTTCTATCTCAGCAAAGGGCAGGTTCCTTAAGTCCTCCACCGTCAGCCCGCTCCCATGCAAGGCGCCGCATAACTTGGCGCTTTCCCAAGCGGTATGCCCGTGAGCGTCTCTGATCGTTTCGTCTGGGTGAGCGGCGAGAATGTCCGGTAAGCAATCACAAGGCGTAGCGTATTGCAGGGCTCGGAACAACACCGTTTCTCCCGCTGCGTTCCTGAAGTTGACGTCCGCACCTTGTTTCAGCAATTCCCGCACGCGGGTCACATCATCATCGTTTACCGCATCAAACAAGGAGATTTCTAGGTGTTTCCCGAGGTACTTCGGGTCGCCTCCGGCAGCAAGGGCAAGCCGCACGCACTCCTCATTTTGGCTTTGAACAGCCAGCATCATCTCATCGAATCCGAAAAAGTCTGCTTCCGTGACTTTTGCTCCATGCTCAACCAAAAGCTTAACGCACTCAGCGGACTGTTGCATGATAGCTTCCTTCAATGCCGTTGTTCCATAACTGGAGCCTTCGTTGACATCTGCTCCTTTATCCAGCAACAGCCGGACACATTCCGCGCATGCGCAGCGGGCTGCCTGTATGAGCGGCGTTCCATTTGCTGAATCGCTATTCACAATTGCCCCCTTTTCAAGCAGATAGCGCACACATTCTGTATGCCCCCATGCCGCTGCCAGGCTGATAGGTGAATCCATTTCAATGTCTCTTTCATCAATATCAGCTCCATATTCCAGCAGCACCTTTATACAGCCAAGGTGGCCATGTTGAGCAGCCAAGCTTAATGGCCCTCTACTGCAATCATCATCAGCCATGTCACAGCGCCCGCCTGCTGCCAATGCTTGCCGTAAGGTGACAGCATCTCCTTTCTTAGCAGCGGCTAATACGGTCAGGGATAGGGAATCGACTTTGCCAGCCATTGTGGTGATAGGGTATAGTTTAATTTTCTGCGGGTAGTATACATCAACTCGCACCGCGGAGTCAAGCCGAGTTTGCAGGAAAAGAAAGAGGACGCATCCACCTGAGCGGCTGCGTCCTCATTTTCATGTGTTGTAAGCGTTCTTACTTGGAAAGCTTGGCAACAATGTCCTTCAGGTTCTTACCAACCTTGAACTTAACCACCGTGCGAGCGGGGATGGCTACGTCCTTGCCGGGATCCTTGGGGTTGCGGCCTACCTTAGCTTTCACTTCCTTGGGGCAGAAGGTGCCGAAGTTGCGGAACACGACCGTGTCGCCATTGCCAACGGCCTCCGTGATGGAATCAACCATCTTCTGTACAATCTCCAGTACGTCTGCCTGTGTGCAGCCATTGTCAAGCTGAGCACACACCATGTTTACGAGTTCTCTCTTTGTTATCGTTGCCATAAGTGGAAAAGTTTGTGGGGATTATTATAGATTGAACGTGGGCAGGAGTCAAGTTTTTCAAATAAAGATGTCTTTCTTTGCTGGTCGAAAATGCCCTAATAGGTAGAAAATAGGGGCTTTTTCCCCGTTTATTCGGTGATTTTGGCCGTAGCAAGGGTAACTGTATGCTCATTTTCATCTGCTTAAGCTGCGTTTTGTGTGGATGGCGTAATCGCTCTCAGAGGGGGCTCTTCCGTTCCGAGTGCTATTTGATGGCATGGTGCCCCACTCCAAGGTGGAGGACTCCCATGGCTGATATTCCGGTACAGGTGTGAAGCTTGCGCTGTTCCGGCTCTATAATCGGCATGATTAAACTCGCTCGAAAATGGTAGAAGTGGGCTTCTGATGAGGTGAAAATAATACTGGCTTACTATGGATTAAATGAAATGTTTAAAATAATTCTATTTCAGATAATTGTGCTTGCAACTGTCAGCTAAATGATGTACACTGCAGCACGGCTGCGAGCGCGATATTCCCGTCTGCGCATTGCTCATTCTAGTCTTAATCTATAACATACAATTATGAAGAAAACGCTTATTGCTCTTATGGCTCTGGCCAGCTTCGCCGCTGCAGAGACCTACACCGCCAGCACTCCCCCGAAGAGTAGCTCCGGCGCTCAGGGATACTACTATGGTTTTACCCTTTCTTTTGATAATGCTGCATTCCTAACTACGGATGTGCCCTCCGATACCGAGCTGGTTCTGGATAGCATCACTCTGCAGACTCGCGCCGGCGGCTATGCTACTACTGCCGCTATGCAGGTAGCCGTGTATAAATACACCGGAGATGCTACCACCGGCACATTCCTTGGCGTTTCCTCCACGGTACTGCAGGACGTAGCCTCCGACACGACCTATACCGTGACCTTCGAGGACATCATGGTGAGCTCCTCTGACCGTTACCAGTTCCTTTTTGTTGACGCCAATACTACTGAAGATCTTTCCACCTTCGATGGTTACAAGGCTGCTGCTATGGTATGGGGCGTCTCTTTGACCGATTCTTTCAGTACCCAGATTCCCGGTGGCTGGGGTACCTATAGGAGTAATGGCATCAACAGCTGGGAACGTAACTACATACCTGTCACAACTGTTACCCTGAGCACTCCTGTTGTTCCCGAGCCGACCACGGCGACCCTGAGCCTACTGGCGCTCACCGGCTTGGCTGCCCGCCGCCGTCGCAAGTAAAATAATGTTTGGCCGGCGCATGCCATGGTGTATAAAGCGCCGCCGCCATACGTCAATTTGCTACATAGCCTATTTTATAAAAAAGCCGCTGCCTGAAATTAAGGTGGCGGCTTTTTTTTCTGCAATCAAACATAGGCAACCTGAGCATTGTTGTTTGTGGTAATGCTGTCTAATTTATGGTGAAATCCTACTTTTTTAGTTTGCATTGGGTGTTACAATTTTGTAAACTTCCGCCAGCAGTCCGGTGCAGGTTTCTCGTCATTCTGTTGCGAGCGGAAACGGGTATCTCTGTACGGGTAGCTGCTAACCTCGATATTAACTCACAACACACCCATCATGAAGAAAACGCTTATTGCTCTTATGGCTCTGGCCAGCTTCGTTGCTGCAGAGACTTACACCGCCAGCACTCCCGCAAAGAGTGGCTCCGGCGCTCAGGGAAACTACTATGGTTTTACCCTTTCTTTTGATAATGCTGCATTCCTAACTACGGATGTGCCCTCCGATACCGAGCTGGTTCTGGATAGCATCACTCTGCAGACTCGCTCCGGCTATGCTACTACTGACGCTATGCAAGTAGCCGTGTATAAATACACCGGAGATGGTACCACCGGCACATTCCTCGGCGTTTCCTCCACGGTACTGCAGGACGTAGCCACCGACACGACCTACACGCTGAATTTCGAGGGTATCACGGTTAACACATCTGACCGTTACCAGTTCCTTTATGTGCAAGCCAATACCACTGAAAATCTTGCCTCCTTTGCGGGGTATAAGGCCGCTGCTATGGCATGGGGTACAGCTGTAACCAATTCTTTCAGCGGCCAGATTCCCAGTGGATGGGGTACCTACAAGGGTAATGGGCTCAACAGCTGGGAAGGTAACTACCTACCTGTCACAACTATCACCCTGAGCACTCCTGCTGTTCCCGAGCCGACCACGGCTACGCTGAGCCTCCTTGCTCTCGCTGGTCTGGCTGCTCGCCGTCGTCGCTAAAGCGACTTTGGCATGGCAAGCGCCGCTGACGCAAGTAATTTTTGCGCGCAGCTCATTTTATAAAAAGGCCGCCGCCCTTTGTTGGGTGGCGGCTTTTTTGCGGGCGGAAATCTGAAGCCATTAGGCTTTCCATGAGGCTTCAGGCAAAAGAAAAACGGGACAGGGGTGAACCTGTCCCGTGTGGTTGAAAGGTGAGCCGCTGTGCTTACACAAGCTGAGCGATGAGCGCCTCGCGGTCTCCCGGGCAGAAGTCCATGGGCGGAATCTCCGGGAGGGTATAGCAACCAGCAGCCAGTTTCATGCTGGCGCGGGCGGCACACACCATAACCTGAGCTGTCAGGGCAGGGTTATTGATGCGCATCTCAAACTTGAAAATCTGGTTCTGGGTGCAGCCGGAAACGCCCTTGCGCTCCATGTACACGCCGTGACCCATATCCTTGAGGGAATCAATGTCCGGCACCTGCTGCACGTGGGTATCATCATGGCAGAAGTAATCATCAGCCTTGATGGCGGCCTCCACAGCGGCAAAGTCAGCGCCGTCCTCCAGCTGCACATACACCATGCGGCGGTGTACACCGGAACCGGTCGGGATGGTGAGGGAGAGGGCGTCCTTCACGCCGGCCTTGGAGCGGGCTACTACGCTGTGGCCCATGCTCATGCCGGGGCCGAAGTTCGTGTAGGTGATACCCTTGGGAGCCATGGCGAGCATCATGGTGCGCATCACGGAGTCTGAACCGGGATCCCAGCCGGCGGAGATGACGGCCACGGCATTATTGGCCTGAGCCTGCTTGCCGAGGGAGCGGCGCAGCTCCACGATACCGCCGTGGATATCATAGCTGTCCACCGTGTTGATGCCCTTTGCCAGCAGGGGCAGGGCGGTCTCTTCCACGCTGCGGGTGGGGGTGCAGAGGAGTGCCACATCCACCTGCCCGAGTTCATCAATGTTCGTCACGGTTTTAATGCCGTGCACGGGGGCACTGCCTTCACGGCGCACGATGCCTACTAATTCCATATCCGGTGCAGCACGCAGGGCGTCTACTGAGTACTTACCGATATTCCCATATCCGACAATGGCTACCTTAATCATCTTACAGGTTCTGTGTGGCTGGTGTTGATAGATATGTGCAGAGGAAATCAGCTCCTCGCTACGCGGATAATGTACATGATTCCCCTTTACCTGCGCAAGTATAAATTTTCATGTTGTCACACTTTTTTAGAATCATCCTGATATACGGTACGTGTTATAGGCAACGGACGGAGTTTAGTGGTGATTTGTGTGCCTGTACTTATTCTTTTTTACTTGACTACGAGAGGAAGATGTGTCAGATTTTTTGAGTTATGAGTCAATATTACGTACTTGCCCCCGGCTCCACTCAGCCAATTGGGCCGCTGACGCTGGAGCAGATTAATGCACAGCTTTGTGCTGGGTCTATCAATCTTTCATATATGTGCAGTTATCCCGGGGCAAACTCGTGGATGCCGCTTAGTCAGCTTCCTGGTGTAATGACTGTGGGGACTCCTATGCCCGGCGGTGGCGTGGCTGCTATGGGTGGTAAGCCTGATAACTATTTGGTATGGAGTATACTTGGCCTTTTTTGCTGCTGGCCGCTTGCTATTTTCTGCATCATCAAATCCAGTTCTGTGAATTCGTTGTGGATGCAGGGGCGATATGCAGAGGCTAAGTCTGCTTCTGAAACGGCTAAGGTATGTAATATCGTTAATGCTGTTCTGATCATTATTGTTACTATATTGTACGCTGTTTTAGGTTTAGCTTCCGCATAATATTGGGGAGGTTCCATATTGCACCTGATGAAAGAGGCTTCCGGCATAGGCGAGGAGGAAGAGCGGCGCGGATGGGCTCGATGGGGGCTCATCATTATTTCTCTGATGATTCTGGCTGTTGTTTCTCTCAGCATTATTTTGCCGGAACATGTGGCCGGCTGGAGCAGAGATATCTCACCCGGGTGCGTATTCCGGAGGAGTACGGGAATTTCCTGCCCCGGCTGTGGTGGTACTCGTTCGTTCTGTGCCCTGTTGCAAGGGGATTTTTTGCAGGCATTCCGCTATAATTTTTTTCTGCCTTTAATGCTGATTGCTCTTTTTTTGGAGTATTTACGGCTTTGTGCCATCCATATATTCGGGCGGAGGAATTGGGAGAATCAGTTTCATTACAGGCTTTTTTTCTCGGTGTTTGCGTATGGTGCGCTGCTTTGGTTTATCCTGAGAAATATTCTGGGGATATGAAGTGTGGGTGGCAATGAGGGGGCTGCACCATATAGGCAAAAGAAAGCAGGGATAAGCCCGGCTCGGCATTATCCCTGCTTCAGTGAAGGTATGGTGGTCTTATTTCCTGCGGCGGCGCATGGCCAGGGCCGTAAGGGCCATCAGGCTCAGCGTGGCGGTAGAGGGCTCCGGAACGGCGGGCCAGTTAATCTCCCAGCCCAGCATCTCCAGCGCCTGCAAATCATGCTCGGAAAAGGTGGAGACGGATGTGCCGCCGGGCCCCAGAACATTTGTGACGCCCTCTGACAAGAGGTGCTCCATGGTATCACCCTCCAGCTGGATGGCGGATATGTGCAGGCCCAGCTTGTAATCCTCATTTTCCAAGCTTAAACGCCTTTCCGGATCATACTGAATCTCATTTCCGGTGTAGCTTTGCGGGTTTGTGGCATCTTTGCCGGGCTCACAGTACCAGGCTGCTGCCTGTATATCATTAAGGCTGTCATATTGCGTGTAATCTCCACCCTGAGCGGCTTCCTCAAGGTTTACGATATTTTCTCCTTCAATGGTAATCAGGCTGTCCCAAGTTGAAACGTAGCCGGTGAGCACGGATTTGCTTTCCCAGCTGTTCTGATCCCACTTCTGCTCATACAAGTCAGAGTTAATGCCCATGCCATGGCCGATTTCGTGTGTGGCGATATTCTGCATTTCCTCAGCGGAGCGAACAGTTTCATTCCAGTAATGTATGTTATTGGCATCAAATCCATAGCTCAGGATGACGGGATTCAGCACGATGGCCATATCAATGCTGCTTTCTTCTTCCGAAAGAATCTTGGTTTCCCAGTAGGTGCCGCTCATAACCCATGAAGGCGAGTAATAGTCCGTGACGTTATTGTCTCGCCATGCCCATTCTGCTACGCTGTATATGTTTGCCTGAGAGCCATACTCCGGTTCAAATTGGGTAGTTACGATCTGGGTGGTGGCGTAGCCGGCCATGGAGGTGCTCATAACACCCCCGCTTGTGCCATCATCAAGGAAGAAGCCAATGCGAAGTTTTCTGGAGTGCTTGCCATCAGGGTTATCCTCAGTCCTTAAATCATACTCCGTACTGATGGCGTTGGTCCATGTATTGACGGCATTAATCATGGCCTGTTTGTAATCATCACTCCAGCCAATCACGGAGCCATTACGCTCTTTTACCACACCGCTGGTCTGTCGGTACGAATCCAACCCATCATATCTTGTGGTGCCGAATATGCCCGTCTCGCCATTACCGAAGAAGTATAGGTCAAACACTCCATTGCTTGTCGTGTCTTTCTCAATGCCCATGGCGGAGCCTGCACAGAGTCCGAATATAGCCATTCGGCCCAAAAGAGATGAAAAATGCTTTTTCATGCTTTCCGTAAAACATTTTTTCGGTGCTGAGTCAAGCGAAAAAAGATGAGAAAGCGAGAAATGGCGGCTGAAATGGCCTTTTGGGGTGCCGTGATGAAGGGGGGTGGAGCGTTTTGTTATATCGTAAGGCATAGAGTTAGAACGTGTAATGCGTTTGCTTCTTTTGTGGGTGGAAAACATGGTGAAAAGCTGTTTCTTGTTGTTAGAACTGTGAAATGGGTGTGGCCGCTAAGAGTCAGCTGTTGAAAGCCTGTTCCAAATCTGCCAGAATGTCGTCTATGTGCTCCGTACCGATGGAAAGGCGGATGGTGCCGGGCGTGATGCCACACTGCCGTTGCTCATCCGGCGTCATCTGGGAGTGAGTGGTGGTAGCCGGGTGTATCACGAGGCTCTTCAAATCCGCTACATTTGCCACGAGCGAGAAGAGGCGCAGGGAATTGATGAAACGGAAGGCTTCTTCCTGCCCGCCCTTCAGTTCAAAGGTAAAGATGGAGCCGCCTCCATTCGGGTAATAGCGCTGGTATGCCTCATGGTTCGGGTGGCCGGGCAGGGAGGGGTGATTCACCTGCTGTACCTGCGGATGTGCTGACAGATAGCGGATGACTGCAGCGGCATTCTCCGCATGGCGCTCCATGCGCAGAGAAAGCGTTTCAATGCCTTGCAGAAGCTGGAAGGCGGCAAAGGGGGAGATGCAAGCCCCCATGTCCCTGAGCAGGACGGCGCGCAGGTAAATGATGAAGGCTGCGGGGCCCACGGCTTCCGTGAAGCTAACGCCGTGGTAGGAGGGATTCGGCGCGGATATACCTACGTATTTCCCGCTGGCTGCCCAGTCAAACTTGCCGCCATCAATAACAAGCCCGCCCAGCGTTGTGCCATGGCCGCCGAGGAACTTAGTGGCGGAGTGTACCACGATGTCTGCCCCCAGCTCCAGCGGGCGCAGCAGGTAAGGGGTGGCGAAAGTGTTATCCACCACCAGCGGCAGCCCGTGGCGGTGCGCCAGCTGTGCGAGCTCTGCGATATCCGGGATATCACAGTTCGGGTTCCCCATGCTTTCAGCGTATATGGCACGAGTTTGCGGGGTGATGGCCGCCTCTATTTCTGCTGTATTGTGAATATCCACAAAGCTGCAGCTGATGCCGAAAGCGGGCAGGGTGTGGGCCAGCAGATTATAGCTGCCACCGTAAATGGTCTTCTGGGCGATGATGTGCCCGCCGTTCTGCGCCAGCGCCTGTAGGGTGTATGTGATGGCAGCAGCGCCTGAGGCCAGCGCCAGCGCGCCTATGCCTCCCTCCAGTGCTGCGATGCGCGTTTCCAGTACCTCCTGTGTGCTGTTCGTGAGCCGGCTGTAGATGTTTCCCGTCTCCTCCAGATTGAAGCGAGCCGCGGCCTGCTCGCAGCTGCTGAACACGTAGGCTGATGTGGCGTATATCGGCACCGCGCGGGCGCCGCTCGCGGCATCCGGCTGCTCTTGCCCGGCATGTAATTGTTTCGTTTCAAATCTCTGCATATGCTGTGCTGTTCGTGGCTGTTGATGGCCTTGTATCATAAAAGGCATAGTAAGTCAATAGGAATTAGAGGAAAAGCCTAAAAATTAGGAAATATTGTTGGGGTTGGGCTCTTGTGCTCGTCAAAATTAGCAGGAAAAAGATAAATTCGCTGCGGAAAACGGCAAAAAAATAACACCTGATTTTCCGAAGAAATCAGGTGTTATATCGAGCTAGCCCCGGCGGGAATCGAACCCACATCGAAGGTACCGGAAACCTTTGTCCTATCCATTGAACGACGGAGCCATGCTACGAGAGCGTGCTGATATACTGCCACAGCGGTGCTGGGCTGTCAAGAGAAGAACGCGCGTGCTGTCACAGAAAGCTGGGCAAGTGCAGGGGAAGTGGCCTGCGAGGCGGGGTCTGACGCGATTTTTCCGGGCTGGGAATGAAATTTGTGTTGACTCAAAGGGCCTGTGAGGTTAAAATATGCCCATGCCTTGCTGGGCCGGGTGGCTTAGCGGGAAACAATCAACTTATATAATATCACTATTATGGCTAAATACGCTATTAACGGTTTCGGTCGCATTGGTCGCAACGTGCTTCGCGCCATGTCCCAGACCGAGCTTGAGAAGGTTGTCGCCATCCACGACCTTACCCCCATCGCTACTACCGCTCACCTGCTCAAGTATGACTCCACGCAGGGCAAGTTTCAGGGCACCATCGAGGTTGATGGTGACAACCTGATTGTGAACGGCCACCCCATCAAGATTGTTGGCGGTATGCTGGGTCCGGATCAGCTCCCCTGGGCTGAGCTGGGTGTTGACGTAGTTCTTGAGTCCACCGGTCTCTTCACCGCTCGTGAGAAGGCTGAGGGTCACATCAAGGCCGGCGCCAAGAAGGTTCTTATCTCCGCTCCCGCTAAGAACCCCGACCTGACTTTCTGCATCGGCATCAACGATGACGAGTACGATGCTGCCAAGCACAACATCGTGTCCAACGCTTCCTGCACCACCAACTGCCTTTCCCCCATGGTTAAGGTTCTCAACGACAAGTGGGGCATCGAGAAGGGCATGATGAGCACCATCCACTCCTACACCAACGACCAGCGCATCCTTGACCTGCCGCACAGCGATCCCCGCCGTATGCGCGCAGCCGCTATCAACATCATCCCCACCACCACTGGCGCTGCCAAGGCTATCGGTGAGGTGATTCCCCAGCTCAAGGGCCTGCTCAACGGTGCTTCCTTCCGCGTACCCACCCCCACCGGTTCTCTGACCGACTTCGTGGCCGTGCTGAAGGCTGACGTGACCGTGGAGGAAGTGAACGCCGCCATGAAGGAGGCTGCTGAGGGTCCGCTTAAGGGCATCCTCGAGTACTCCGAGGAGGACCTCGTGCTCCAGGACATCGTTTCCAACCCCCACTCCTGCATCTTCGACGCTGGCTTCACCTATGTGGTGGGCGGCAACATGGTGAAGGTTTGCGGCTGGTACGACAACGAATGGGGTTACTCCAACCGCGCTGCCGAGGCTATGAAGAAGCTGGGCGACTCCATCGCCTAAGATTCTCTTGCCAACGTTGCAAAGCTAATCTTTACGGAGGGAAATGCCTGAGGGTGTTTCCCTCCGTTCTTTGTATACAGCCGCTAAGGCTAATAAAAAAATGAGGTGCTCCTTTGCATGGAGCACCCCAAGAGTATGAGATTGATGGCGGCGGGAGAGAGAGTTATCTCAGAATTCTCTCAGCCAGTTGGATGATATCACCCTCAGGCTTAGTGAGCATGGGGATATCTGCCGTGGGGAAAGCGAGTTCAATAGCCTCTATCCGGAGATTGCGGACGGTGACGGTCTCCACTCTTTCACCATTGTTTGTGGTGGTTTCACGCAC
The DNA here is from genome assembly GCA_937885815.1 of uncultured Verrucomicrobiales bacterium. Lineage (GTDB taxonomy): Bacteria > Verrucomicrobiota > Verrucomicrobiia > Verrucomicrobiales > Akkermansiaceae > Akkermansia. Next base: position 17,674 of record CALABM010000135.1, read on the forward strand.
AATCTGCTGATGCTCGGGAGTTCCCCCGTTCAGCTCTTGCATGCGAGCCTCGAAGTAAACCTGCCAACGGGGCAGGTAGTAGTGCTCCATCATTTCTGCAAACTGGCGGTGCGAATAGTTATTCAGCAAGCTGATATCCGGCCTCCAAGTGGTGATGAGACGGCGCAGTGACACTTCCATGGCATCCGCATCCTGCGGCGTGGTGGCGCGATTACGGGCCCCTTCTATGAAGCGACCGAGCAGGAAGTATTCAGAGGTGGCTAGCACCTTCGCGCTGTCACGTATCAGCTGCAGGAATGCCGTGCTCTCCCTGCGGAAGGCGGCAGCGTCCTTGCTATCGTACGCGCTCTTGCAGCGCGCCAGAGTGGTTCTGGCTCGGTCCGCAAGCACTTGGCGGCAGAGGTCAGCCAAATCATATCGGTAGGTGGGCTGGCTGGTGAGAGCTCTTCCTTCGGCTTTGCCGGCGTTCAGGTAGAGACGCGCGGCGTTTACAATGGCTTGAGAATCGTAGTACTCGTTCGGAGAGGCCCAAGTGGAAGCTTTTCTGGCGGTGAGGTCAGGGCGTGCGCAAAGGATGTTTTCGAGGCTGCCTTCACGGCGGGCAT
>CALABM010000136.1 GCA_937885815.1 uncultured Verrucomicrobiales bacterium
CAAGGAGAAAGACCTCCTTGTCCCGCAGCTTTTCGGGCACATCACCCATGGCGATGCGCTGGGCAAGGCCCTCGGCGATGGCAGTCTTACCAACACCGGGCTCACCAATGAGGCAGGGGTTATTCTTCTGGCGGCGGTTCAGGATCTGCACCACGCGCTCGATCTCCTGCTCGCGGCCGATGACCGCATCCAGCTTACCGGCAGCCAGTGCCGCAACGGCCAGCGCACCGTTGGAGAAACGCTCCGGCTGGCCGATATGCTTTGTCACATACATATCACCCGTCGTGCCGTGCTGCACCCCGAGCCGCACGCCCTTGAGCGCCTCCGCATCGCTGATGGCAGAGCCCTGCGGCACGATGATGACCTGCTGAGCCGTGGCATAGCTGCGGGTGAAGTCAATCTGCTTGCGGCGGTCCTCCGTCACCGTGATACCGGAGGCGGCCACATCCGCCTTGCCGCTCTGCACCGCCGTGATAACAGAGTCAAAACTCATGTCCTCTATCACCGGCTGCAGGTTATTGCGGCGCGCCACCTCGCGCACGATGTCGGCATCAATGCCCACAATCTCACTGCCGCGATAAAACTCGTAAGGAGGGAACGTGGCCTCCGTCACCATAATCAGGCTCTGCTTCGTTTCCTGCTCACCGCAGGACGCCGCCAGCAGCCCTACAAGCGCCAGCAGCATGTACCGTATCATTGTTCTCATTATTCCGTACCGATATCGATGTGTCTCTGATTGCGCGCGCGTACACAGCGCGGCGCGCGGTCAACAAAAAAAGCCCTGCACACGGCAGGGCTTTCAGCGGAGCGGGGGGGATTCGAACCCCCGGTACTGTTTAACGCAGTACGTCCATTTAGCAAACGGGTGCTTTCAGCCACTCAGCCACCGCTCCGTGTGCGGGAGGAGTATAGCGGAACTTTACGCGTTCGTCAACTCGAAAATGATAAAAATGCCAAAAAAAGTGTGTATGTGGGGTTAATTGGCGGGATTCAGGCCTGCTTGGATGAGGAAATCACGTGTTTCCTGTGCGCCGGGGGCGTTCGGATTCACCATGTGCAGCGCGTTGCGGGTGGGGTCCGGGTTCTCATCATAAAGCGAAGCGCGGGAACAGGCGTGAATATCCGCGCCGCCATCCATGAGTGCCTGAAGTGTGGGGATGGAGTTGGAGCGAGCGGCGAGAATGAAGGGCGTGCGGCCGAACATATCCTGCGCTTCGATGGCGGAGCCAGCTGCCAAGAGCAGGGGAATGCAGTCGGCGCTACCGGTCAGCGCGGCGATGTGTAATTCTGTGCACCCAGCGCGGTCATAATCCAGCAGGGCACCGCCGCAGCTGGTCATGGGGACGTTGACAAGTGCCCCACGGCTGAGCAGCAGGCGCACCACTTCCGTGCGGTTTTCACGAGCGGCCCAGCTGAGCGCCGTCAGTCCGCTGGCATCCCGCTTGTTGACGTCCGCGCCCGCTTCCAGCAGGAGTTCGATGGTGGGGAGGTCTCCGCTGCGGGCCGCCTGCATAAGCGGGGTGATGAGTGAGTATCCGGAGCCTTCGTTCACATCTGCACCCGCGGCGAGTGCCAGCTGAACAAGGTGGGCTTGCTCCGGGTAAGCCTCCACGGCATAGGCTGCGCCACCCCAGCCGGAGCATTCACCCAGGCGCGGTTTTCCGCAGAGCGCGTAAAGAACAGTACAGCGGGCGTAGGGCTTGCCGTTCACGCAGTTTCCCTGCTTGAGCAGTTCTTCTGCCAGAGTGAGGCGTTCGAAGTCAATAGCGATGAAAAGTGCCAGCGCTTTGTCCGCCCCCGCGGCCAGCAGTCGTTCCAACTCCGCGCGATTATCTGATGTGATGGCTTGGTGCAGGGCGCGGTAAGCGGCCCAGTATTCCTGCCCGGCGTCAGCGTATCGCAGAGGTTGCGGTACAGGGGGCAGGGCGGTGGAGGCTGCCGTGTCAGCGCTGCAGAGGGCGGCGAGGGTGCTCAGGGCGATGGTGGTGGCTGCTGTGCTTTTCATGGTGTTTTGAGGTGGTGTATACCATGAATACGCGCTTTTTATTCTTATTCTTTCATGCATCTGAGAAAAAGCGCAAAAAAAATCTCCGCCGGCCGAGTATCGGTGGGCGGAGATGAAAAACTTATGGTAAAATCAGTTTTCCGGCAGCGGGTTGAGCTCGATGCGGGTCTGGGTGACGCGGCGTCCATCCGTACCGGTGACGGTGAAGAGGTAGTCGCGTATGCGAATCTGTTCGTTAAGCTCGGGCAGGTGGCCGAGGCAGTCCGTGATATGGCCGCCGATGGTGGAGATGCCGCTGTCGCTTTCAATCTCGCCGAGTTCAGGCAGGGCTTCCTCCAAATCAAAGAGAGCCATGGCGCCGCTGGCGATGTATTGATTGGGGCCCACGGCCAAGAAGTCTCTGGGGTCTTCCTGCTCGAATTCGTCCTTAATATCGTTACCCACGATTTCTTCAATGACGTCATCAAGGTACACGAGGCCGGTCACGATGCCGTGCTCATCCACCACAAGGGCGGAGTGCGTTTTCTCCGTGGTGAAGAAGTTCAGCAGGTTGTCCAGCTTCATCGTTTCAGGCACCACTTTGATGGCGCGTTTCACGCTCATGATGTCCTTGCTGCCACTGCGCAGCAGCCTCATGATGTCTTTCACGTGCACCCATCCCTTCACATCGTCCAGATGCCCATCCACGAGGGTGAAGCGGCTGTGGCGACTGTTCGTGACGATGTCCACATTTTCCTCGAAGCTGTCATTGATATCCAGCACTTCCACTTCGTTGCGCGGCACAAGGATATCACGCACGGCGCGGTCATTCAGCTCCAGCGCGTTCGTGGAAATCTCCGCCTCGGTGGCGGTCACCTCATGGCTGCGGCCACTTTCCTCCACGATGTGGGCAATCTCCTCCGCGCTGTGGTGGGATTCAGGAGAGTAGTTCGGATCCACCCCGAAGATGTGGTGAGCGATGCCGTTTGCTGTGTTGTTGAAAAGCTTGATGATAAGGGAGGTCCACTTGGCGAAGCGGGTCATCCATACGGAGGTGCCCATGGCGACTTCCAGCGGCTTGCGGATGGCCAGGCTCTTGGGTACCAGCTCACCCAGCACCACGTGGGCAAAGGTAAACAGTGCATATGCCAAGATGTATGAGATGACGCTTACGACTTCCGGGCGCAGGTGCAGGTGGTAACTGAGCACCGGGGCGATGAGGCTGTAAATGAAGGGTTCACCCAAGGCACCGAGTGCCAGGGAAGCGAGGGTGATACCTACCTGATTGGCAGAGAGGTAGGAATCCAGATGGTTGACGATGTTGAGCGCCTTGGCACGCTTGTTGGCGTTGGCCTTTGTGTCCTGAGAGGTTTCACGCAGCTGGCTGGGGCGCACTCGGGCGCTGGCGAACTCATTCGCCACGAAGAAGGCGTTCAGGAAAAGGAAGAATCCGATGCCCAGCAGGAAGAGAAAAATGGAAAGAAAACTCGGGTAGTCCCATTGCAGGGCCTCTATTTCATCTGGGGTAAGGAAGAAGAAATTATATATCTGGTCTATCATTTTCGGGGTAAGCAGTGAGCCGGTCAGAGTTTTTCAAAGACGCCGTGGTCACGCTTCTGCATGACAGTGAAACCGGCTTTCTTGGCGTCTGATATAGAGAGGGGGGCAAGAATCTTGGGCACGTTTACCTTGCCGATTTTTTTTCTCACCGGGTTCTTGCAGTACAGGCAGTGAGTGAGCGGTGCACGATCCACCGGGCGCATCAGTTCAAAACCGTTGCGGCAAAACCGGCAGGATTTTTGAGGGTCCTCCGGATTTTCAGAGATGTATTCGTATATCGGCATAGACGAGCGCGAGCTATTCTGAGAATAGCCCGCGCTTTAAAGATTGTCAAGTGCAAACCGTGGCTTACCAGCTGGACTTGGTAACACCGGGAATCATGCCGGCGTTGGCAAGCTCGCGGAAAGCGATACGGGAGAGGTGGAAGCGACGCAGGAATGCGTGGCGACGACCGGTGAGCTCGCAGCGATTCACGAGGCGAACGGGGGAAGCATTACGGGGGAGCATCGTCAGACCGATGTAATCGCCCTCAGCCTTCAGCTTGGCGCGGAGGTCTGCATAGCGAGCCGCGACAGCTGCCTTCTTCTTGTTTCTTTCAATCCAGCTTTTCTTAGCCATAACTTTGTGAGGGCGGATTGTACACGACTAAATATTTTTGTCAAGCAGAATTTGTGAATTTTGCATAATTTGTCCTTGAAAATGCAAATCTACCAGATATACAACGCCTCAGAACGCGAAAGCGTCTATGGCTGGGTATGGATACGAATTTTGAAATGAGCTCCAGCACAGAAGGGGGAATGTGCCCTCCGAGCGGTGAGGAAAGTGTGACATTTCCGCTCAATCAGCTCTTCTCTCTCTATTATGAAAGTACAGGAACTTCTCCTGAGGGGGAGTTGACCAGTACACGCCTCACTTCGTCCGAACCTGATGAAGATTAGCTCTATGAACAAAACAACACCAACTGACGGAACGCCCCGCCGCATGGCTTCATCAGCCTCGCTGGGCGTATTCACTCTGGCCATGATAAACGTGGCCGCCATCGTGAGTCTGCGCGGGCTTCCAGCGGAGAGTACCTACGGGCTCAGTTCTGCATTCTATTATCTATTTGCCGCTGTCTTCTTTCTTGTGCCGGTTTCGCTTGTTGCGGCGGAGCTGACCACGGGGTGGCCCCAGAAAGGCGGTGTGTTCCGCTGGGTGGGGGAGGCCTTCGGCACGCGGCTGGGTTTTCTTGCCATTTGGCTGCAGTGGATTCAGACGACTATCTGGTTCCCTACTGTGCTGACCTTTGCTGCTGTGAGTATAGCCTTCATCGGGCCTAATCAGAGCTGGGACTCCGCCCTGGCTGCCAACAGCCACTATGTGCTTATCATCGTGCTGCTGGTGTATTGGCTGGCCACTTTGCTTAACCTTCGGGGTATGAGTACGAGTGGTGCTATCACTAAGTGGGGTGGTTTGCTTGGTACTGTGGTACCGGCGGCTCTGCTGGTGCTGATGGGCATGGTATACTGGGGCATGGGGAACCCCATTGATATCAGCATGCAGACCCGCGACTTCATGCCGGATTTGAGTAAGTTCAGCAATATCGTGCTGGCTGCAAGTATTTTCCTTTTCTATGCCGGTATGGAGATGAGCGCCGTGCATGTGAAGGACGTGCGCAATCCCGGGCGTGATTACCCCATGGCTATTGGAATAGCGGCTGTGCTCACGGTGTGTATCTTCGTGTTCGGTACATTGGCAATCGGCTTCATCATCCCCGCAAAGGATATTAATCTGGTACAGAGCTTGCTGGTGGCATTTGACCGCTTGTTTGATTATTTCGAGGTGCCGTGGATGGGAAATGTGCTGGCGGTATTCTTGGCTTTTGGTGTGCTGGCTCAGGTGGTGGCCTGGGTGGGTGGTCCGTCCAAGGGCTTGCTGCAGGTGGGTAAGGCCGGCTATTTGCCGCGCTTCATGCAGAACACGAACCGGAATGGCGTGCAGGTGGGCATTCTGCTGCTGCAGGGTGCTATAGTGACGCTGCTTTCTATCCTCTTCGTGGTGCTTCCCAGTGTGCAGACGGCTTATCAGGTCATCTCACAGCTCACGATTATTCTTTACCTCATTATGTACATCCTTATGTTCGCCGCGGCGATTTATCTGCGCCACCGCGAGCCGAATACTCCTCGTGCCTTCCGTGTGCCGGGTGGTAACTTCGGCATGTGGGTGGTAGCGGGGTTAGGCCTGCTGAGCAGTGTGCTGGCCTTGGTGTTCAGCTTCATTCCTCCTTCACAGATTCCGGTGGGCAGTCCCGTTGTGTACGTGGGTATTCTGATAGTTGGCACCATCATCTTTGTGGGTATACCGCTGCTGATATATGCCATGCGTAAGCCCTCGTGGGCTGAGCCCGAGTCCCTCGCCGATTTCGAGCCCTTCGGCTGGGAAAAGAAAAATCGTGATTAATACTGACCATATTCTCGCACACGCGCGCGATAAGCGCGTGGAAAAAAAAGCCCGGTGCAGAAATGTCCGGGCTTTTTTTATCATTTTTCTTGACTAAAGCGAAAGAGGCTGTTAAGGTCGGCTCACGGACTGAGACGCCGAAACGTGTATTTTTTTAATTATGTCAACAGAACTTCCCAGCAAATCTATGGCGCTGCGCAGTGCAGCGAGGGTCGCTATTGTAGCCTCAACCTATAATGAAAAGTACACTTCAGCTCTGCTGGAGAACTGTCTGGCGGAGCTCACCGAGGCTGATGATCGAGTTTCGGTTGACGTGGTACGAGTTCCCGGTGCTTTTGAAGTGCCGATGATGGTGAAACACGCTATTGTTAAGTCTAATGTTGCAAGACGCCCGGACGTGGTTATTGCTCTGGGGGTGATACTGAAAGGAAGCACAGCTCATGCGGATTTAGTTGGTACGGCTGTAACGAACCAGCTGCTTGCCATTTCCTGCGAAGAAATGACTCCCGTTATTCATGAAGTTCTGCTTTTGGATAATGAGCAGCAGGCTTTTGCACGCTGTATCGCGTCCTCACTTAACCGCGGTCGCGAGGCAGCACGTGCTGCGATGAGCATGCTTCACGTGCTGGAGGATGCTGGTGAGTTGCAGAGTATGATGCGCCGCGCTGCATCTGTGAGCCGCACTGCTTCCATTATCATGCACTAATGCGTTAACCCTTTCTTATCTCGCTGGTTATGGTTAATAAAAGCAAAGTTCGCCAGTCTGCCCTGAATCTCATCTATGCTGTGGAGGAGAACGGCGGTGAATTGAATAATTTTGACCTGAATCTCTTCTGGCGTATTTCTCAGGAGAAGGAAACGGATCATTATCGTGTGGCGTTGTGCAAGGCCATAGCTCATGTGGCGAGAGCCTCTGCTGATTCCGCCCGCTTGTTGACCACACGTGTGGAAGCTGCTGTGGAGGCTATGCAGGCGGACATGACTGCCGGCCGTCTGGTGGCTGATATTGAGCGAGTACAGAAGCGTTCTGCTGAGTTTGAGTCTGCTCTGGCAGCTATGCGCTATTGCGCCAAAGATAAGCGTCAGGATACCACGGACCAGCTGGAGCTCTGCTGTAAGGATGTGCTGAATCTTGCTGTGGCCGTGGAAGGGTTGGGGCATGATTTGCTGCCCACCCTGCCTGATTTCCCCATGTATCGTTCCGTACTGGAGCCGCTTAAAAGTGCTGTGTTGCGCCGTGCTCGTCTCATGGCTGCAGTGGGGGCTTTGAGAGACCCTCTGAAGCTGGAAGGGCAGCAGGAGTTTGTGGGGCTGGTGCGCTGTGTGCGTTTGCTGCAGGAGCTGCGCCCTGAGGCGGAAAAACTTGCCATGGCTATTCTTGAGCGTAAGCCTTTGCTGGATGCTCGCTTGGCGGCTCTGCTGCAGAACTATTCCACAGCTCGTCTGGACGTGGTGGACCGCTGCATTCTCTACATCGCTCTCTATGAGTTGGAGGTGAACAAGCTGGATACCCCCATCGTTGTTTCTGAGGCGAATGCTCTCGCTGATGCCTATTCCGGTGGCAAGAGCGCACCGTTCATTCACGGTATTATCTCTGCTGCTGCAAAATCCTGAATCCCCCTTGTGACGCATGGCAAACTTTTTCACTAAATTAATTGATAAGTTCCTCGGTGAGCCTGAGATTGATTGGGATGAGCTGGAGGCTGACCTGATTTCGGCAGACATCGGCGCCAAACGCGTCATCCCCATGGTGGAGGAGCTCCGCGAGCGTGATGAGCAGGATGCCTGCGATATCGTGGATTTCATTAAGAGTCAGTTGCGTTCTGCTTTCCCGGAGCCTCTTCCTGTGCTGCCTGAGCCTCAGGACGGTAAGCCCTGCGTCATCATGATGGTGGGTGTGAATGGTGCCGGTAAAACGACAACCAGTGCCAAGCTTGCCTACCGCCTTCAGAAGCAGGGTAAAAAGGTGCTGCTGGCCGCGGCTGATACTTTCCGTGCCGCTGCTGTGGAGCAGCTGCAGAGCTGGGCTGAGCGCTTGAATGTGCCGCTTTACAAAGGCAATCCGAATCAGGACCCTGCTTCCGTGTGTTATGAGGCTCACACTCGCGCGATGAACTCCGGCGTGGATTATCTTATCTGTGATACTGCCGGGCGCCTCCACACCCGCCACAACCTTATGGAGGAGCTTTCCAAGATTCGCCGTTCCATTGGTAAGCAGGATGCTTCCGCTCCTCACGCCTGTTATCTGGTGGTGGATGCCACGACCGGTGGCAACGCCCTCATGCAGGCCCGCGAGTTCCACAAGGCTACCCCGCTGGATGCCGTAGTCGTCACTAAGATGGATGGCTCGGGCAAGGGTGGCGTGGCTGTGGCCATTCGTGATGAGCTGAATATCTCCCCCATCATGCTCGGTGTGGGTGAGGGGAAAGATGACTTGCTTTCCTTTGATGTGAAGGACTACGTGGACAAACTCATGTAATGCCTGATATGGAGAAGTCTTGTCTGCTTGGATACACACGCGAGGCTCTGGTGCAGCTCATGGCTGAGCTGGGGCAGAAGCCCTTCCGTGCAGCTCAGCTGCAGGAATGGGTGTGGAAGCACCGCGCTACCTCGTTTGAGCAGATGAGTAATCTCCCGCCCGCTCTCAGGGCGCAGCTGGAAGAGCGTTTCTGCCTCCGCCCGCTCACGGTGCAAGAGGTGAGTCAGAGTTCTACCGGCGGCACTCGCAAGTTCCTTTCCCGCATGATGGATGGCCATTTGGTGGAGTCCGTCATTATCCCCGCGGCTGTGGGGCAGGGTGGGGCTCACAGTGACCGCATCACGCTTTGCGTTTCCTCTCAGGTGGGCTGCGCCTTTGGCTGCAAGTTCTGCGCCAGTGGTTTGCTGGGGCTCACGCGCAACCTCACCGCCTCTGAGATTCTGGGGCAGATTCTCGCTGCGGAGGAAATTAGCGGCACGCGAGTGGATAATCTGGTGTTCATGGGGATGGGGGAACCCCTTGCCAACATGGACAACCTGCTGGTAGCGCTCACGCAGATTATGGATCCGCACGGCCTGAACATCGGCGCGCGCCATATCACCATTTCCACTTCCGGCAATGTGCCGGGGCTGCACCGCTTGGCTGAGTTCGGTAAGCCGCTGCGCTTGGCCGTTTCTCTCCATGGTGCCAGTGATGATGTGCGCTCTCAGGTGATGCCGGTGAACCGCAAGTGGCCGCTCGGCCAACTTTTGTCGGCACTGGAGGAGTGGACGCGTACCAGCAAGCACAAGATTACTTTTGAGTACATCCTCATTGAAGGCGTTAATGCCATGCTGCCTGAGGCGGCTAAGCTGGCTCGCATTTGCAAGCGCCTGAATGCTAAGGTGAATCTCATCCCGTATAACACCGTGGAGGGCCTGCCGTGGGTGCGCCCGTCCGAGCAGCATTGCCGCGCGTTCTGCAAGGCTCTTATCTCTGCCGGTATTCCTGTTACCATGCGCTATGAGAAGGGGCATGATATCAATGCCGCCTGTGGCCAGTTGAGGTTGCGCCGTAAAATCTCGGAAGAACAGGAATGATAGTTTAAGATTTTTCCCATACTCACGAACTCTATGAAAAAATACATACTTCCGGTCATTCTGCTTGTTCTGTTGCTACCCATTGCGGTCATGTTGTTACGCGGGGATGCGGGGCACTTCTGCTGGGCTCGAAAGTTTTATGGCTGCAGCGGGTCGGTTCCGTTGCATCAGAGGTGGGAGGTGATGGAAATCAGCCGAAATTCTCATTCTTTTGGAATGACCTATGATACTGAGTATTGTGAGCCGGTACTTTGTTCGCTGTCTTTTGAGGTACCAAGATATGCCGATGAGCGTGAGATTGTAGTACGCATGTTTGCCGAGCAATATGCCGAGGGCGCCATTATTCTGAACGATAAAAACTTTTATGAGGATTATGTGGCCAGTGGCCTTTCGCCTCGTGAATGGGCTGAATCCGCCGGATTGAAGTGGTTGGAGGGTGGGCCTCGCGCAGAACTGGTACTCCCCTTGGAAAAAGATATGATTCAGGTTGCCCTGGTATATCGGGCTACGCTGTCTGAAACCGCTCCTCCACATACTCAGCCGTATGTGCTGGCTCATTTGTGCATATTCAACAAGGAGGCTTTGCTGAAAAAGAGAGGCTCGAAGATTGGTAGAATCTTCGAGCTCACTGAGCAAGATTTTTTGTCGGTGGAATGATTAACGCATCAACCGCCGGACTTGCTTTTTTACTCCCAATCAATGACGATTTCGGCGCGCAGCTCGCCCTCGCTCATGACGCTGTGCTGTGTTTGTTTACCGGCTAGGCGGTGCTCAACGCTGATGGCGGAATCGATGGATGGGACTTTAATGCCAGAGGAAACGACACGGTGTGGCAGCTTTTCAAACTCTTCCACCGTATAAGGTGCCGGTTGGTAATTCCTGTATGATAATTGCGTGCGGTTTTGTTTGTTGATGGTTCTGATGGCACTCTGCTCCAGAGGAAAATACAGGTAGGTGATTTCGTATGCGCTGAGAATAGCGGCTGTGAAGAGTTTTTGCTTGTAAAATCAACAATTTGCGTTATAATCTGGGTTAGTCATGGGAGAATATACACCACCCTTTACCGTAAGCGCGAAAGCCATTCGATTGGTGGCGGAGATATCCGCACTTGTTGAACGTTTTGCTATTCGACTGGAAAAAGCGGATGGGCTTCGGTTGAGGAAGGCGAACCGTATCAAAACGATTCGCAGCTCACTGGCTATCGAAGGTAATGAGTTGAGCGAAGATGATGTGCGAACTCTGCTGGAGGGTAAGACCGTCATAGCCCCGAAGCAGCAACTGCAGGAGGTTCAGAATGCTATCCGTACCTACGATGAAAGCCCGGGGTGGGATGCCTTTTCCATGGATGATATGCTGCGTGCGCATGGCTGCATGATGCAGGGGCTCTGCCCTGAACCAGGGAAATTCCGCCGCGGTGGCGTGGGGGTATTTGCCGGAGACAGGCTTATTCACATGGCTCCGCCGCCGCACCTGGTGCCCACACTTATGCACCAGCTTTTCAACTGGCTGGAACATGCGGAAGATCACCTGTTGATACGCAGCTGCGTATTTCACTACGAATTCGAGTTTATCCACCCCTTTAGCGACGGCAATGGACGAATCGGGCGTTTGTGGCAATCACTTATCCTCAGCCAGCTGCACCCCGGTTTTCCGCATTTGCCGGTTGAGAATATGGTATTCGCTGCTCAGGATGACTATTACCGCGCCATTCAGCAAAGCAGCGACATGGCCGATTGTGGCCCTTTCATTGATTTCATGCTCGGTGAAATTAGAAATACCCTGAGACGAGCCACCGCCGACAGCAGGGCAGAACTGACAGATGCTGAGCAGTTCATTATCTCCTGCATTCGAGAACACCCGGGTATTTCTGCCCGGGCGATGGCTGAAAAGCGTGGAATCTCTCCTCGCCAGATAGAAAAACACCTCAGTGAAATGAAATTGAGGGGTATTTTGTTGCGCGAAGGGGCCCGCCGAAACGGTATCTGGAAAGTTTGCGGGGAATAAAGTTCGGAATAAAGTTCGGAATAAAGTTCGGAATAAAGTTCGGAATAACGTGTCGCGATGTGGAGTTGAATTCGGCGGTGGGCGCATGAAAAAAGACGGAGCAAATAACGCTCCGTCCTGTTTCTTAGTTTGGCTGTGTTGGCCCTTGGGGGCGGTTTACTCCGCCTGCCAGTCGATGACGATTTCGGCGCGGAGCTCACCCCCGCTGACGATGCTGTGCTGTGTCTGCATGCCGGCGAGTCGGTGCTCGATGGAGATGGGCGCACCGGCGAAGGTTTCGCGCTTGAAGTTGATGCGGATTCGGCGGGGAGCCGAGCCGGGTTCCATGTCTTCCGGCAGCGTTTCGAGAGCCCAGATGAGGTAGGAGCCGTTGTTGATGTGACCGTTGAAGTCCACATCTCGGCGAGGGGCTACCATGTCCACCGTCTCGGTCTTCTCAAACTCAGTAGCTACGACGAGCTCCGAGCTGATGATGGGCGGGCACTGGTCCGGCATCTGAGCCATGGCGCGCTTGAGGGGGATGGGGCGGCGGCTGTTGACATCGATGAGCACCCACATGAGGTCGGCGCGGGCGATGACGTTGCCGTCCACATCGCTCAGCTCCACAAAGCGGCGAGCCTGCAGGGCTGAGGCCTTGCCAGTGTTGGAGCGCACGTTGATAATTTCTTTCCACGAGGGGCGACGCACAAACTCGAAATCGCCCTGAACCTCCACCCAAATCATGCCGTTGCTGATGCTCCACTCGTAACCCAGATTATTGCCGGAGGCGTGGGTCTCGGCGGCTTCCTGGCAGATGTGCATGAAGCTTTCAGGTTTAAGCTGATGGTCTGCGCCACACTCGTAACTTGTTACCTGATGTTGAATGTTGAGGTCGTTCATAGAGCTTACTCTATCATTTGCGCAGACGTTCGTCAAGTATAACATTAAAATGTACTTGACTTTCCTTCTGTGGTGGATATCATGATAACTGATGAAGTTGTATATCCCGTTGATATTTGCTCTTTTGTGCAGCTCATGTGTGAGCCGGCTCTGTGTACCTGTTCGCGCATTGGGGGAGAGTGGTGATGGGGTGGTAAGTAGGGTGGAGCTGGAGCGTAATCCGTGGATGCCTGTTCAAATAAGCCGTGCCCCGGATTTGCTGCTCATGCACGTGGGGAGTGATTATTATATTGAGGGCGTTCGTACGAAGTTTAGCCGGAGGTACGATTTTCCGTATGCCAGTATGGCAGGGCTGGGATTGAGTGACAAAAGCCCTGATTATGTGCCTACCAGTGGGGACGAGCGTGTGACTGTATGGCGGCGTGTAGCAGTGCGTCAGGGGCGATATGCGGGGCCGGTGAAGGGATGTGGCTGGGTGGATTCTTTACCTGCCGGTGCGGTGCCGGTGATGGTTGCGGGGTATGGTGATGTGCTTTGTGACCGGGAGCTGTGTGAGCATGGGCCGCAGCATACGGATTGGCATGCTGTGTATGCGTATCCCTTGGCCGCAGCTACTGCCGTAGGGGTGGATTTGCCCTGCACGGTTTTGGGAAGTACGATGATTGGTATAGCCGTTGTCTGGGTGGAAATCCGGGATATTTTCAGCTCGTCAAAGCGGCGCCACCAGAGGTCTGCGCCGCAAATTGATGCTACAAGCGGAACTGATTAATGGTTTACCCCTGAGATACGGCAAATGATAATCCGCGCAGCGTAGCCTGCTCCATGTTCAGCCCGCGCACCAGAGCGCGGAGCAGAGCTAAAGAGCCCGCGGCGTCATACAAGGCATCGTGCCATGTTTTTCCGGGAACAAGGGCGGATACTTCGGGCGTAATGCCCAAGGCATCACACACGGTGCCGAGTGAGTGGTCCTGCAAGGAGGGCAGTGCTTTACGTGCTAGTGCCAGCGTGTCGAGCCAAGGGCCGAAGCCGTGGCCGGGGAAGGCTCCGAGGAAGCGCTGCTCTGTGGAGGGATTATGGCCTAGCACCACGCAGCCGGAAAGTAGGCGGCGCAGGTCACACCACAGCTCCGTGAAGTGCGGGGCGTCTTGCAGCATGGCCGTTGTGATGCCGTGCACTTTGGCTGCGTTCCAGCGTACGGGGCGGTCGCAGGCTATGTAGGTGGTAAAGATTTCCTCCTCGCCAAACAGGCTGTTCACCCGCACAATGCCTACCTGTACTGGCTGGTCAGTCTCGCCGGGGGCAGCCCCGGCGGACTCAAAATCAATGGCGGCTATGGGCAGCTGCGCCAGTGGGCAATCCATCAGCTGCGAACCCATGCGCGTGCTTTCTGGATTTCGGCATACAGGGCATCGTAATCGCAGGTGAGGAACTTGCCATCGCGGTAGAGCTCCTTGCCATCCACCACGGTGAGCTTGTTCTCGGCGCCGGTGGCGGCGTACACGATGTTGGATACGATGTTGTGCACGGGCTGCATGTTGGGGGCGCTGAGGTCCAGGGCGATGAAGTCAGCCTTCATGCCGGGCTCCAGCGTACCGATGTGCGGGTCATGCAGGGCTGCGGAGCCGCCGCGGGTGGCGAAATCCAGAGCCATTTGTGCGGGGCAGGCCGTGGGGGAGAGGGCATGCACTTTGTGAAGAAGGCTGGCCACGTACATTTCGCGCAGCATGTTCTGGGCGTTGTTGCTGGCGGGGCCATCAGTACCCAGAGCTACGGGAATACGGTAGTTCTGCAGTTTCTCAACGGGAGCCACGCCGCTGGCCAGTTTCATGTTGGATGAGGGGTTGTGCACCACGGTGCAGTGGCCTTCTGACAGGAGTTCCATGTCCTTCTCATCTGCGTGCACGACATGGAAGAACGTGCTGCCGGGCTGCAGCAGACCGAGGCTCTGGCAGTAGGGGATGGGGCGCATGCCGAACTCCTTCAGGCAGGTCTGGGTTTCCGCCTCTGTTTCTGCAAGGTGCATGCCGAAGAGTGCCCCATTTTCCTCAGCGAGAGCATAGCATTGCTTCAACAGCTCAGGATTCGTGGTATAGGGGGCGTGAGGCACGATGGCCTGACGGATGCGGGGGTGATTGCGCCATGCGTCTGCCTGAGCGCGAACGAGGTCGAAGTAGGCCTCCTTGTCCTTGCAGGAAAGGCTGGGGAAGAACTGAGTGGTGCTTTCACCCAGCACGGCTCGCATGCCCATGGAGTCAGCCGCGCGGAAGACGGAATCCTCAATCATGTACATGTCGTAGAAGGCTGTGGTGCCGCTGCGTATCATTTCTGCCAAGCTGAAGCGGGCTCCCAGCTCCACCAGCTCGGGGGTGAGTTTGGCTTCCTGCGGGAAGATGTCCTGAGTGAGCCAGTCCATGAGGGCCTTGTCATCCGAGTAGCCGCGCAGGAGGCTCATGGGGATATGCGTGTGGGCATTGATGAGGCCGGGCATGATGACGGCATTACCCAGGTCCACACGGCGGGCATCCGGATAAAGGATTTCCAGTATATCAGCGTGACCTACACAGATGATACGGTTGCCGCTGACGGCGATGGCGCCATTTTCAATAATATCGCGGGCGTCATTCTGGGTGACGACCCAAGCCGCAGTATAAAGGGAATCACAGGTGTTGCTGCTGTTCATGGCAGATAGATACTATGAAAATCAGAACCAGAAGAGGATGGCACAGGTGGTGACCGCTATGCCGTAAATCAGCCCGAACACATTGCTGTACTTGTAAAGCGCGGGCATGGCTACGTAACGGGCTGCCCAGTCACGGAAGAGGTAGGGCTTGCCTACCCAGAACATGGCCACCGTCAGCATGGGATACCACCAGATGGGAATGAGCAGGCGCGTGACGGGGGCTTTCAGGAAGGCGGCTGTGAGGGGCACGATGGCCGCCAGTAGCAGGAAAAAGCCCAGCGCTCTCGGGAAAAGAAGGTTCTTCTTCTGCCCGTACAAGATGAACCAGACAATCGGGCAAAGAATGATGAGGATGCCGCGGAAGGCATTGAAGTCAAACAGATTCATGCGCAGCGGATTCCAGCTTACATCCAGCAGGAGCAGGAAAAGCCAGATGAAGTCCACCGTAAGAAGCACCTTGCCGGCTTTATCATTCTCAGCAGCCTTGCTCAGAGCTTGCTTTGTGGCTTCGGGTTTCAACAGGGCATAAGCATGCAGGGCAATGAGGATAAGCCCCATGATGAGCCCGGCCCAGCCGAGCGGCAGCTTTTCGTAGGCGTGTAAAACTTTGTCGTACATCATGTCCGTCTTCCATACTATACGTTTCGCGCGCGTAAGGCAAGCGCAATCTCAGCCATCAGGCAGGTAAATATCAATTCGCGTTCTGTTGCAGGAATTCTTCGATGCCGGTGGTGGGGTAACGCAGGGTGTTGCGGCGGAAGAGGCGCAGCTGGCGGATGGCGCGTTCTTTGGTGTGGAAAAGCTGCTCCATGCTCAGCCTTTCGGCAGCAGGCAGATTGAGCTTGTTCTGCAGCACAAAAATGAGAGTGCGGACAGCCGGTACATGGTTCTGCGGGTCTGCAAAAAGCTCTCGGCCCAGCGCTAGTGCTTCCTTTTCCTTACCTTTGACGCGGCACAGATTATAGAAGCACATGCGCTTATAAATAGTGGGAGCTCCCAGTTCCACTGCCCGGGCATAGGCGTCTGCGGCCTTGGCAAACTCGGGGCGGCGGTAGAGATCGCTGTAGAAGTCTCCCAACCTGGCGTAGAGCAGGGGGCTATTCGGATTGTTGGCGATACCTTGCAGAAGGAAGTTCTCTCCGCTTTTGATGTAATGGTGCACTTGGACTGCCTGCTCATGCCCGTCCATGAGCTCATTGCTCAGGTAATCACCGGCTGCGTTTGTGGCCATTTCTCGGGAGGCCGCAGCCCAGTAATTTTCGCGGCGGGGGGCTAGAGTGGTGATAGTTCCCCAGAGGGATTCGGCCTGTGGCCAGTCTCGTTTGAGCCAAGCACGGGTGGCCTCCAAGGTGGTGATTTCGGCAGCGAGGGAGCGCAGGCCACCCAGAATGAAGAAGGCGAGCTGTTGGGAGAGCGCGTCTCTGCGAGAGATAGCAGGTGGGGGCAGTTTTAGTCCCTGCCTTTGCTGGGCTGAACTGACGGCGCCGGTGATGGGCTGAAGTATCAGGCCCCCCAGCAGCAGGAGCGCTGTGGCTGTCAGTATTCTGCCGCTCTTGCGGAAAAAAGGCTGTTTGAGGATGGCGGGCATGCGCGGGAATCTGGCTTAGCGGGGGTAGCGTTCTTCCAGCCGGGCTTGGATGTCGGCACAGAGGCGCTCCCATTCCGGTACCATGGCTCCCGCTTCTCTGGCCCGTGCCAGCGGGGTGCCCCAGATGGCATCATATTCTACCGGGCGGTGGCGGTTGTAATCCACAGCGCTGCTGGGAATGAACTCGCCCATTCTGGAGGTTTGCTCCATTTGGCGTGTGATGATTTCCTGCGGTAGGGGGAAGCCTCTCAGCTCTGCTGTGTTGCAGACCTCGTTCATGATAGCGCGGGCGCGTTCAGGCTCGCCGGGCATGCTGAAGAGCTGGCGTATGCTGATGCCTCCGTGGGCCAGACAGAGCCCATTAAAGGGGATGTTCCAAGAAAGCTTCGTCCAGAGAATCTGCTCTGCATGCAGGGCTGCCCGGGTTTCAACGGGAGTGCTGTTGAAAAGGCTTGCCAGCTCTTCTGCCTGAACTAGCCCTTCTTCTGAAGGCTGAAGCGGAGCAAACTGGATAGCGCCGCCCTCCAAGTGGGTGATGACGCCGGGCGTATCCATCATAGCGCACACGAAGCAGAGGCCGATGAAGACTCGTTCCGGTGCCACAACTTTTGCGATGGCCTCTGCATTGCCCATGCCGTTCTGGAAGGTAAGTACGCGCGTGTTCTTCTTCAGCAGCGGGGGAAGTGCGGCGGGTAGCAGGGAGTTGCAGGTGGTTTTCCAGCTGACGATAACCAAATCCACCGGGCCGCATTCTTCCGGAGTACGGAAGATGCTCGGCGCTTGCAGGTGAATGTCACCGTACACGCTGTTTACCTGCAGGCCGTTTTTGCGTATCGGCTCATAGGCAGAGCGCAGGATAAAGTTGACATCGTTCCCAGCTTCTGCCAGACGCGCTCCATAGTAACATCCGAGTGCTCCGGCACCTAATATGGCTATCTTCATGCCCGGAATTGTAGCATTTTCTGCTTATTTTTGCAATAAAATTTGCATTTTATGGCAGGCACACACACTTTAGCCTTGCCAACTCGTGCGGAAAGCGTTATTAATTAGCGCGTATCTCATCAATATCGGGCAGGCTCACTGCCCTACAAACACAAACCAGAACCATGGGTCAACAGCACCGTAAGGAAACGAAGCGCCGCCGTCGCAGCGCCTACATCAAGCGCCAGAAGGAAATCGCCAAGAACAGCAAGAACACTGCTCCCGTGCAGCTTGCTACCAAGGTAGTTAAGGCAGAGGATGCCGCTAAAGCCTAATGCGTGGCTTGATTTTGTCTCTCACGAGAATATCTTAACTTAAAAAAACCGACGTCGCGATTGTGTGACGCCGGTTTTTTTGTGGGTACGTCAGGCATGACACGTAACTGGGGTGGAAGTCCCCAATGAGCCGCCGACAGAGCGGAATCAAATAGCCAAGGGCAACTGCGCCACAGCAATGTGGGGTGGGAAGGAAGCCGGAGGCGAAACAC
>CALABM010000137.1 GCA_937885815.1 uncultured Verrucomicrobiales bacterium
AAGGAAGAACTAGGCATCGAAAATGCCCGCTTGGTGGAGGTAGGAAGCCTCCCCCCTTCCGAGCAAACGGGCTACGAGCACGTGCGCATTTTTGCCGCCATGCAGGATGGCCGTATTTCCTTCCCGGCAGCAGAAATCGAGGGCGTGCTCCCCTTCTCGGCAAATCTCATTGATGCATGGCTCTCCAAACACCCCGAGGACTTTGCATCCTCATTCACACTGTGCTGGCAGAAAGTGCGCTGCATGCTAGGAAGCGAGGAATAATTTTTTGTTATTTTTTTGATATTTCAGCTTGCAAATATCAACTTCGCATGCTAGAATAACTCTCAGAACAAGTATTCTTCAGTTCATCATGAGGGCTAAAAACATCTCGCGATACACGTACAAAAAAACGGCGTTTCAAGGATGGCGGCTTGCGTTGAGGCGGCAGGGGCACCAATTTGTAAAATACTTCGCAGACCGACAGTACGGAGACAGCACGGCTGCATTCAAGGCTGCCGTAGCGCTCAGGAATGCCATACTTAAAGAGTTAAAGAAAAAGGAAGCAGACCCCGCAGTAGTATTTGCTGCCGCCCATGAACTCATGGCGCAGCAAAAGCAGAACGATAGCTGAAAACTACCCCCGTTGACCAACTTCACGCCAAAACGCTCCGCCTTTAAGTGGCCGGGGCGTTTTGGTTTATTTCCACACCGGCAGCCTGAGCCGCCTTTCTGAGTGCCGGCAAATGAGGGGAGCGAGCAAACTCATCCAGAAGAATCAGGAAAGCCGCCTTTGCCCCTTCAACATCTCCGGCTGCAGCCATCGTAGAAGCTTGCATGATAGCAACCCGGAGTTTATCACGCGAGCGAGAATAACGCCGCTCTGCCAGCTTAAAGTAAGCTGAGGCCTGTTCATATTGCTTTAGCTCCGTACAATGCCAAGCTAGCATCTCTGCATAAACAGCGGCATGCGGTGAGTTACGCTTCTGCTCCACAGTCGCTTGGAGAGCCTGAAGATTGCCGTTGGCTCTGCGGCACAAATCCCGCCAGGCGGCATAGGGATTTCCTCCGCCGGAAACGGCATTGCGAGGAAATGGACGGTACAGCGGGTCCCCCAGCACAATTTCCTGCCAACTGACATAAGGTGTAGCCAGAAGAGCAGCCTCTCCCACCTGAGATCCCGCCAGCAAATGCTCATAAAAGACGCCATAATTCAAGCAGGCATCCAAATAAGGCTCCGCCACGTTACCTGCAGTAACACAAGCACCTCGCTTTAACAAAGCGGATACCCAAGACTTCCCATCATACAGATTAATCGCGCTATAAGAATGCAAATGGCTTGCGATGGCACCGCGAGCAAATCGGAAATCCGCGGGTGCAGTTGAACCAAATGGGCCGTTGGCATTCCTGATATACCAACCGAAGTATACGCCAACCTGCTGCATGAGTGGGAAGGCATCCGCCAAAGTAGAGCGTGAGGTTTCATAAAACAAGGGCTGATGGTGCTCCTGCGCAAGTGCTGCCACGCGCTTCATTAAAGCATCTCCCTGAGGATAAGGCCCCCCCTGGTCAACTACGACCCACCCCCACAGGCCGAAGCGCTCCACATCCGCGGGTTCATTAATCATGCGGTAAATACATTCCTCATTTGGCCCATCAATACGGCATACCATCATGACCCGCTGCGGTTCTCGGGCTCCAGGGAAGCCCTTCCTATAATGTGGATTATTCCCCCTACCATTCACCGGATACTGCGAGCCAAGTAGCATAAGCTCAGAATCCAGCGCAGCCTCATTTCGGCGCGTTCCGGTAGCGGGCTGCTGCCCTGCCGGCGTACTTTCCTTAATACGCAAGGGCATATCCGGCATCAAAACCATGGCGCGCATAAGCTTACGCCCATCCCGAGGACCTGCCGGCCACATAAGGCGCCTACTGCGAGCCTGAGCAAGCAGTGAGGTCACCATCCCGTCATACTCATCACGCGTTATATCCCCTCTCTTCACACCATACACCGGTAAAAGCTGGTCACGAGGTATACGCCGAACGGTACAATAGCGCAATGCAGCAGCCTTACTCAGAGGAGAATCCGCATTATACACCACAGCCACTTCACTGGGCTCCAGAGCCAGCACATTCATGCACACCATAAGCAGCATCAGTAAATACTTCATATCACAATGCATACTATCACACCAGCATTACTGCGTACAAGAAAAAAAATCCCCCCTGCTGCCATTTATGACAGCAGGGGGGAGCTTTATCAACTGTGTTGAAAATTACTTCTCTTCAATGTGCACATCATACACACGGCCCATGATATTGAGCTTCATATCACGGCCGGAGATGGCAGCAGATACACCCACAGTGGAGAGAGATACGGGAGCGCCGTAGTTCTCCTCCTTCTTAGCGGTGGGCAGCTCGGGGCGCTTGCCGGCATAGTAATCCTCCAGCTGCTGCGGGAACATAGCGTAAATGACGCAGTTCTCATCCGTAGCGGGGATATTCTTAGCCGTAAGCTTATCACGAAGATCCTGCATGCCGGGCTTAATAAGGTCTGCCGGGCGGCAAGTGATGGGCTGCTTACCGGAACGCTTGGCGCACTCTGCCTGAAGCTCAGGATCCACAGGAGCGGGAGTATGACCGTAGTAGCCAAGTGCCACGTCCATGGTCTGGGGGGTAATCTGCTTCCAGCGGCCGAACTTCACGTTGAAGGCTGCCTGAGAACCTACAATCTGAGAGGTGGGCGTTACAAGCGGAATCCAACCAAGAGCCTTACGCACCACGGGAATCTCAGCCATCACTTCATCAAACTTGTCCATGATGTTGAGCTCCTTCAGCTGGTTACGGAAGTTGGAAAGCATACCACCGGGCACCTGATAGAGCAGCGTAGCACTGTCCACGATTTCGTTCTTGTGACTGGTGAAGCGGCTAAGGCTCTCATAGATGGGCTGAAGCATGCCGGAAATCTTGGTGAGCTTCTCAGTGAAGTCATCAGCCACCTCCGGGCAGCGGTCATAACCTTTCAGCAGAGCAAGCATGCGCATGCAGTCCGGCTGGCCGGTACCGTTAGCAAAGGGAGCAATGGAGCAATCCACAGCATCAGCACCGGCATTGATACCGGCTACGTATGCACCGGCACCCAGACCGGCAGTATCATGCGTGTGAATCCATACGGGAAGATTCGTGCTCTTCTTAATAGCCTCCACGAGAGCAGCAGTCTCACTCGGGGGGATAAGACCGGCCATGTCCTTAATCACGATACCGTCTGCGCCCATATCAGCAATCTTCTTACCAAGGTTGGCAAAGTACTCCAGATTGTGTACAGGAGAAGTGGTGTAGCAGATTGTGCCGTGAGCAGTAGCACCGGCCTCCTTAGCCGCGCGGATGGAAGTGCGCATATTTTCCGGATCATTCAAGCAGTCGAAGATACGGAAAATGTTCATACCGTGCTTAGCACTGGTCTTTACGAAGGCCTCTACCACGTCATCAGCATAGTTGGTGTAGCCCACCATGTTCTGACCACGCAGAAGCATCATGTGCGGGGTCTTGGGAGCCAGCTTCTTCAGAGTATCCAGACGATCAAAGGGAAGCTCACCAAGGAAGCGAAGGCCGGAGTCAATCGTTGCACCACCCCAGGTTTCCAGTGCAGAGAAGCCCATCGTATCCAGAATGGGGGCAATCTCAAGCATCTGCTCGGTGGACATACGGGTGGCGGCCAGCGACTGGTGACCGTCGCGGAGGACTGTGCAGTTGAATGTTGCAGGTTTCATGATTGTAAAATCTTTTACGGGTACAGTTCACCCTATTTTGGTTACGCAAAGACTACCATAAAACACCCGCACACGTCAAGAAAAATAACCTTTGTTAAAAAAAATCTCACTTTTATTGATATTTTTCTTGCCAAACGGAATTTTTAGTGTATTATCCTTTCACCATGACCCGCAAAGGTGGTATCAACAAGACACGTAAGGCTGTCGCCAAGCGTTTCAAGGTGACCGGCACGGGCAAGGTTCTGCGTCGCAAGCAGGGTAAGCGTCACATTCTCCAGAAGAAGTCCAGCAAGCGTAAGCGCGCTCTGGGCAAACCCGCTCTGGTGGACGCCACCCAGGTTTGGGCCGTTAAGCAGAATCTGCCTTTCGCTTAAGCCAAGGAACATGGCCACAAGCCAGCCCCGCCCGCAAATCGGGCGGCCTTCATACAGCCTGCCCGGCGTAATTTCGCCGCGGATTGAACGGACGAGACTGTAGGGAGGTGAGGAAGAACAGTCCGCTCACAATATACAAGATACAAAAATATGGCACGTGCTACAAATGGGCCGGCTTCTCGCGCCCGCCGCAAGCGCATCCTGCTCCGCGCCAAGGGCTTCCGCGGTTTCCGCAGCAAGCTCTTCCGCTACGCTAAGGATGCTGTTTACAAAGCATGGCAGTATGAGTACCGCGACCGCAAGAAGAGGAAGGGTCAGTTCCGCCGCTTGTGGACCGCTCGTATCTCCGCCGCTGTGCGTCCCCTCGGTCTTACATACTCTCGTTTCATGGAGGGTCTGAAGGCTGCTAACGTTGATCTGGACCGCAAGTCCCTCGCTGAGCTGGCTGTTGCCAACCCCGAGGCATTCAAGGCTGTTTTCGAACTCGCTAAGAAGGCAATCGACGCCAAGGAGGGTGCTGCTCTCAAAGCATAAGGAAGTCGAATCCAACACTACACATTTAACCGGGGCTCTGCTGACAAGGCAGAGCCCCAAACTTTTTATCAGCCCCCTTCCCACCTCTGAATTCATACTAGCACCGGATGAATGCTCTTGACTAGAGAGGAGCACCATGATAGAGTTGTAGTCATGAGTACGAAGTTCAGTTGGGAATTACGCCCGACGGACGGAGGTGTGGACTATGGCGAAGAGCTTAATCAGCAGCTACCACTGCTGGTGCGGCGAATATTATCGCAAAGAGGCATCTGCGGCCGGGAAATGGCGGAAAGATTCCTACGCCCCAGATTAGCAGATTTGGGAGACCCTTTTGATATGCGGGAGATGGATGCTGCCGTGGAGCGGATCTTCCGCGCAGTAGATTACGGCGAGAGGGTGTGCATATACGGAGACTACGATGTGGACGGGGTAAGCTCCGTCACGCTGCTGCACACCATTCTGACGGCATACGGGCTGCAGCCCACTTGCTTCATCCCCGTGCGCACACAAGAAGGCTACGGCCTGAGTGATGACGGCATACGCCATGCCATCGAGCAATGCGGAGGCCAGCCCGAACTCATTATCACCGTAGACTGCGGCACCTCATCCGTGACTGAGGTAGCATACCTGAACAGTCTCGGCATCGATGTGATTGTGCTAGATCATCACGAAGCAAGTCCGCTGGGGCGTCCACCTGCAGTAGCGGTAGTGAATGCCAAACTGGAAAAAGAGAGTCCCCTGACCTACCTGTGCAGTGCCGGCGTAGTCTTCAAGCTGGCACACGCCCTGCTCAAACAGCGGAGATTAACAAACTTTGACCTGCGTGATTATCTGGATGTGGTTGCCATTGCAACTGTAGCAGACATCGTTCCTCTGGTAGAGGAAAATCGACTGCTCACCCGCCACGGCCTGCGCCTCATGGCACGCGGCGGCAACATCGGCATTCAGGCAATCAATGAAGTAACCGGCCTGCGTTCCACGCCAAATGCAAGCCACGTTTCCTTCCGCATTGGACCACGCCTAAACGCAGCAGGCAGAATGGATTCCCCCAGAGACGCGCTGGAACTACTCATGACCAACGACTGCGCCCGAGCAGCACAGCTTGCGCACTGTCTGGAAGCCCATAACCGAGCACGCCAGCAAGAGGAAGAAAAGATACGTGCAGAGGCTACGGAAATGCTGGAAGCCTCCGGATTCTCACCGGCAAAGGATAGAGTCATTGTGCTGGGTTCTCGTTCGTGGCATCCCGGCGTGGTAGGCATCGTCGCCTCCTTACTGATGAGGCGCTACCACAAGCCCTCCTTCATTATCTCGCTGGATGAAACAGGCCTAGGCAAAGGCTCCGGCCGCTCAATACCGGGCATCTCACTGGTACAAGCCATCCATGCCTGCGCCGGCACGCTTGTTTCTGGCGGTGGGCATGATATGGCAGCAGGCCTAGTCATCCGAGAGGAAATGATAGACTCCTTCCGCGAAGCGTTTGATGCGTTCGTCCGGGAAAATAGCTCCGAAGAACAACTGAAGCCCCGCCTCAACATTGACGCTGAGGTATGCTTCCGCGAGCTCACTCTTGACCTTCTAAACTGCTATGAGCTGCTGGAACCTTTCGGCAACTCAAATCCTCAGCCCATCTTCATGAGCCGGAATGTCATGCTCTCGGACGCCCCGCGCCACCTGCAAGGCAACCACCTGCGCCTTAGCCTGAGACAAGGCACCTACGAGTGCGACGCCATGTACTTCAACGGCGGGCACGTGCGCCTGCCGGATCCACCATGGGATATCGCCTTCACCATTGACCGCAACGTATGGCGCGGCCGTACCACGATATCCATGTCCATTCAAGACATCCGCCCGGCCGAAAATAACGGAACCGTATGAAACGCCCATACCAGCACCGGCCAGCATCCGCACCTCCTAAGCGCCCCCGCACCACTCCGGAGCATGGGGACTGGCGCGTCAGCTTGGAACGCCCAGAAGAGGCTGAGCACTACACAGCCCCTTCTCTAAGCGTGCTGAAGAAAGCTAAAATTCGCCTCAACGAGTTGGAAAACGCTGCCTCATACGGAGAGCTCTGGAAATACAGTCTAAACATCACCTATACCCCGGACAGAGCTGCGGAGGACTACTACGATGATGACTACGAGCCCCCTATCGTCCCCATCAGAGGCTGGAAAAAAGTCTTCCGCCTAATGATAGCGGTTTGCCTTCTCCTCCCCCTCTCTATCACTCTCGTCTATGCTCTAGCATTGCAGCTATATCATGCATTACCCGCCACTGCTGCGGACAGCAACTTCTGGCTCAGTGATCCCATCTACTTCACACTGCTGGGCATCTTCACCTTCATTGCGCTCATGATTGCGCAGTTTGCCACCCCCCTGCTGGTGTACTTCTACGTATTGGGACATGAACTCACGCATGCATTAGCTGCGCTCACTTGTTTTGGTCGGGTGAGCTCTGTAAGCGTAGGCATGGACGGTGGATACATTGAAACAGATAAAGATAACGCCTACATCGCACTCTCACCCTACTTTGTACCATTATGGATGCTCGTATGGGTTCTACTGGCGTGGATTGTCGGCCTTTTCATACCGGAAGAGCACGTCACGCCATTTTTCTTCGGCGGTGGCGGCTTTTGGTGGGCGTTCCACCTGTACTGGACTATCTGGGTCATTCCCCGAGAGCAACCGGATTTGCTGGAAAACGGTGTCACATTCTCTCTGCTCATCGTCATCATCGCAAATATCATTGGTGTCATCTTCCTGCTTCGATTCTTTAACTTCATCACACTGAGCGGGTACTGGCATGATTTCGTGTCCTGCGCTTCCCGACTGGCTGAAACCTTCAGTTGGCTCATCTCACTGTGTGTCAGTTAACAAATCTTTTGCTTAATTCTGACAGGATTTAGCATTGCAGAATGTAGGATATCTTGCTATAATGTTGCAGTCCTGATGAAGTTCTTTCGGCCCATGCGTCTGCTGATGCTTACCATACTGCTGGCTCTTGCTGTATGGGGCGCCTACTTGTGGAACTACGTTGTGTACATGGCAGAGCCCGTACTGATACCCTTAAACAAATCATACTCAGGGTATTCCATAGTACCGGAGAAAACTCAGGGGCTGAAACTTCAGCAGTTTACCTTCACCGGCTGGGATGGCGGTAACGTACTGGCAGCCATAGCGGAAAAGGAGGGTGAGGAATCCTCCCGGCAGCTCACCATCATGGGCGATTTGCGCACGAATCCCGCGCAGCGTATTGAAGCCATTGATTATGCTCTCATTTGTGTGGATTGGGATCACGGAATACGCTCCGCTATACCGCTTGCAGAATCCCTCACAGCAGCTGGTATCACCTGCGTGCTGTGGGAATCCCGCGGTACGGACAACCGCCGCCCATACTGTACTCACGGGCTGAAAGAGCATGCGGACGTCCCCCTGCTGATAGATGAAATCATTAAGCGCAGCGGCAAGAGCGCGCCTGTCATTGTAGCTGTTGGTCAGGGCTACGGCGCAGGCCTTCTGCTCCAAGCGGCAGCGGTTGATACGCGAATACAAGGGCTTATCTCTATTGATTCCTATGCCTCCCTGCGTGAATCCCTCATCCGCACCATGCCGGATTCCGCACTTACCATGCCGACCATCTGGCTCATGGATTTGCACATCAACAGCAAAGTCGGCTACGAATGCTTTGACGTAGCCCCGGTAGAGAGCGCCGCGCGCCTTAGCCGAGACCTGCCCGTGCTTATCATCAATCAGGTGCAGGATAATCCCGTCAGCACACTAGACGATGCGCTCACCATCTATCGCCAGCTGCCGTGCGACTGCCGCACCATCTGGACCATGCGTAATCATTTAGATAACCCGGAAGCTGCCACTCGCACCATCACAGCGGCCCGCCTCAGTAAGCTCGACCGGGATAACACCATCGAAGCCGGCCTTCTTCAGGATGATGACAGCACTCCTACCGCCATCGTCCGCTGGCTGAATGACACCTTCATCCCCGCACTGGACGCCCCCCCCATTCACGTGCCGGCACGCCCCCTTCTCACTTCAGAATCAAAACTCTGACCCACCATTCATCTTCCATGTACTCAGGAACTTCATCTCTCACCACAGGCAGACAACAGCCGCAGAAGAGACACCATAACCGCAAACGCAACGGATACGAGCTCACAAGCCAGCGCTCCATGCTCCCCATCGCCATGGGTGCATGCTTTGCATCCTTCGCCGTATACAGCGTGCTGCTGTACTTCGCGCCGTATATTCTCACCTTTGACATCATGGTACTAACCGACCATCAGCAAGATGCGCCGGTAGAGTATGAGCGCGTCTACGTGCGAGACACCCCGGATGAAAAGCTTGTAGAGGCGGATGAAACCCCGCCGCCCGATGAGCCAGCAGAAATAACAGACATTGCACACGAGCCGGTTGAAATTGACATTCTGGATGCTAACGTAGAGGAGCTTATTATGGCCCCCGGGCCCACGGATTTGTCTGTTCCAGAGCCCACACCTACGGCAGAACAACCCTCAGCAGTGGCGGAAATGCTGCCCGGTGAACTCAGTGATGACATGCTTGCCCTTCCTGAGGTGCCGGTCGAAGCCATGACCACCCCTGAGCCCACCCCCGTGAATCACAACGAGGTGATTGCCCGAGCCACCGCTCAGCTGGATGACGTAGACGGTGCGGAAGGTCTCACTACGGCTGACCTGCAAAACACGGCTAGGGAAAGCAATGCCGGAGACTTACCGGCTGATAACCGCTCACTGGAAGAACTCATCGGCGAGTCCAATCTCGGTTCATCCTCCGGTGTAGCCCGTCTGGGTACAGATTTGCTCTTCGGCTTCAATGAAAGCAAGCTCAGAAGCTCGGCCCGTATCACCATGCTCCAGCTGGCCGCGCTCATCCAGAAAAATCAGAACACAATCTTTATCATCGAAGGTCACACGGACAGCATCGGTGATGATAACTATAACGCCCTGCTTTCCATGCAGCGCGCCGCAGCTGTACGCGAATGGCTCAGAAAGAACCGCGTACCCACGCACAATGTTTACATACGCGCCTGTGCCAACAGATCTCCTCTGGTGCCCATCACCAAAAACCGTGAACAGGAAGCCAGCAATCGCCGCGTGGAAATTCACATGCGCAGAGCAGACGAAAAGATGCCCGAGGGCTGCGAAAACCATGATTATCCCGTTGACCTGACTACAAAAGTCAGAGACCAGATTTCCTCCGGTGTCAGCGTCCCGAGAACTTACGTGTCCGCTTCTGCCACCGTAAACAACGAAGCAGCCTCCCAAGGCAGCTCCGCTCAGCCCCGCAGAACAGAAGGACAGCGCAACAATCGCCAGAACAATCAGCGCAATCGCAGAAACAACAGGCGCACCAGGAATAGATGAGCATCCCCACCATAGAGGAAGGCTCCACCCCTCCCGGTTTCTCAGCAGCGGCAGGTACTCCCTGCCGCTGGCTCGTTTCCCTGGATTATGACGGCACCCTGCAGAACCCAGTAGGCCCCCCTATCCAGCCAGAGTTCTTCGAACAGATGCAGGCTTGGCGCAAGGCCGGCGTGCGCTGGGGCATTAATACAGGCCGTTCGCTGGATTACCTCCTACAGGAGATTATCCCATGCAGCCCCGTGCTGCCGGATTTCATCTGCACCTGCGAACGCTATGTATATATAGCGGATGCTGACGGCAAGCTCCGCCCTCAGCTTGGGCATAATGCCGCATGCCACCGCCACAATGCCGAACTGAAGCGCAGCCTTGCCCCCACTCTGCATGCCACTCTCTCAGAGTTGCGCCGCACGTGCCCCCAGCTGGAATGGGAACTCGCGGTGAATGACCCGCTTTCCATTGAGGCGAAAGACAGTGAAACCATGGACGCCCTGCTCCCCCACCTGCAGCCGCTCGTCACTCCCGCCTGCACCATCCAGCGCGCCGGGCGCTACATGCGCTTTGCGGATGCGCGGTACTCTAAAGGAACCGCCCTTTCTCTCGTCCTGAAGCACTGGCAGCTCAGCCCGGAAAATCTCTTCATCATGGGGGATGGCCAGAATGATTTGGATGCCTTCCGCATGTTCCCCGCAGCTTACTGCGCGGCCCCATCCACAGCCCACCCCGAGGTGCTGGAGTGGCTGAAACACCGCCCGCACGTCCGCATCAGTCAGGAGCAAGGTGTCCTCTCAGAGCTTCGCAACTGGTATCAGGAACGCGTGCAACCCGTATTTTAAGAAAAAGTGTGTTCACAAAACGCTTTCGGCTTGACTTTTTCACAAAAAAATAGTTTCATATGTGCCCGTAAGTGTCTGACACGCTCACGAGCATGCCGACATGAGCAACAAGACACCACCGAGCAAGCAAGCCCCGCGCTGGCAAACCGGTAGTAACATTCTCCCAAAGAGAAATAACAAACGAAATCATAAACAATTATGGGATCGCTTAAGAAGAGACGTAAGGCTAAGATCAACAAGCACAAGCGCAGCAAGCGCATGCGCCAGAACCGCCACAAGAAGCGTTTGCGTTACAAGTCCTAAGCTGCGCGCTTAGGCCACGTCCGCAAGCGACGCTGTTCTTTCCACGGCACTGTTTCCACACGAAGCAGTGCCGTTTTTCTATGCTATCATTGCTCAGCATAACCGATAATCTGCTGACGCTTATTCACCTTGACGCCACGCCGCATACGCGTAAAATAGGACACACGATTTTTTTCAACACCATGGCAAACACCCATCAATTTCAAACAGAAGTACGCCAGCTGCTTGACATCGTCATCCACGCTTTCTACAGCGACCGCGAGGTCTTCGTGCGCGAGCTCGTCTCAAACGCCTCCGATGCTCTGGAAAAGCTTCGCCTGAAGCAGCTCACGAATGCTGAGATTTATGAGCCTGAGCGTGAACTGCGCATCACCATCACCACGAATGAAGAGGGCAAGACCCTCACCATCTCTGATGCCGGTATCGGCATGACTCAGGATGAAGTCATCGAATACCTGGGCACCATCGCCCACTCCGGCACCAAGAAGTTCCTGGAGATGATGAAAGAGAGTCAGGGCGGCACGCAGGATCTCATCGGCCAGTTCGGCGTGGGCTTCTACAGTGTGTTCATGGCTGCTGATTCCGTGGAGGTCACCACACGCTCCTGGCAGCCAGACGCCACCCCCGTGAAGTGGACGAGCGATGGCCGCGAAGGTTACACACTGGAAGACGCCCCGGCTGACACCCCGCGCGGCACCAGCATTCTCATCCACCTGAAGGAGGACGCCGCGGACTTCTCCCGCGCTGAGCACCTCCGCCATATCATCAGCCGCTACAGTAACTTCGTGGGCTTCCCCATCGATTTCAACGGCGAGCACCTCAACACCGTGCAGGCCATCTGGATGAAGAACAAGAAGGACGTCACCGCTGAGGAGTACGAATCCTTCTACAAGTACATTGCCCACTCTGAAAGCGCCCCGCTCACGCACATGCACTTCAGCGCGGATGCCCCCATCGTGCTGAACTCCGTACTCTTCGTACCGCAGGATAATCCCGAGGCCTTCGGCTTCGGGCGCTGTGAGCCGAATGTCGCCCTGTACTGCCACAAAGTTCTCATTGATAACAAGCCTGAGAACCTCCTGCCTGACTGGCTGCGCTTCCTCTCCGGCGTGGTGGACAGCGAGGACCTCCCCCTGAACATCTCCCGCGAGATGCTGCAGGACAACTCCCTGCTGCGCCGCATCTCCGGCATCATCACCAAGCGCTTCATCAAGCATCTGGAAACCCTGGCTAAGGATGATGCTGACAAGTATGAAACCTTCTGGCAGCAGTTTAGCCGCTTCATCAAGGAAGGCGTTGTGACCTCCTGGGAGCACAAGGCCGCTCTCGGCAAGCTGCTCCGCTTTGAATCCACCTTCACGGAGGCCGGAAAGCTCACCTCCTTCACGGATTACATCAGCCGCATGAAGGAAAACCAGAAGGACATTTACGTGCTGTACGGCGCCTCCCGCGCCCAGCTGGAGCACAGCCCCTATCTGGATGCCCTGAAGGCCCGAGGCTTTGAAGTAGCCTTCTTCACGGATGGCGGTGACCAGTTCGTCATTGATACCCTCATGACGATTGATGACAAGGAGATTAAGTCCATCGACCGCTCAAATCTGGACCTGCCCCCGCTGGAGGCTCAGCCGGATTCCCCCTGCCTGGATGAAGAAGAGGCTACCGGCCTTACCTCTTGGCTCAGCTCCACCTTCAGCGAAACCTTCAGCAAAGTCACCACCAGTGACCGCGTCACCAGCGCCCCGGCCATTGCCCTGCAGGGTGAGAATGATATCTCCCCCGAGATTAAGGCATACATGAAGGCTATGGGACAGCCCGTGCCGGAATCACACCCGGAGATTGCGCTGAACCCGCACAGCCCCATCGTGCAGAAACTGGCTCAACTGCGCACGGAAGATGAAGCTCTGGCCACACTGCTGGCTGAGCAGATTATGAATACCGCTCTGCTCCGCGCCGGCATGCTGGACGATCCCGCCAAGCTGGCAGACAACTCTCAGGTCCTGCTTGAAAAGCTTCTCAGCAAGTAAAGCAAGCCCCCACACAACTAACCGTAATAAACTGCGCCGCCCGGAAAATCCGAACGGCGCAGTCTATTTTTAATTCACTTTGCGAAAAAATTTACTTATCCAATGAGGAAATGAGAGAGGGCATATCCGGGGCCAGCTTGCCATCTTCCATCATGATGGTGGGCAGCTGAGCAATACCGGCGCGAGTAATGAGCGGGAACGCCTCATCAGGATTGCGCCCATCCTCGGAAGCCTTAATGGCCTCCTTTGTGCCCTGAATGAAGAAATCCACCAGCTTCAGGCTACGAGCCACACTTTCCTGCATATCCAGCAGGTTGGCATGAGCCTGATTCAGCATAGCCAAACGCAGCGGCAGTGATTCCGCACCCTGCACGGTAGCATCAAAGAACTCCTTAATCTGGGCCAGCGTCACACGAGCCTGCTTCAGACACAACGCACCAATCAAGCAAGCCACACTATCCTCACCGTACACACGGCGGCCGGACTGGGTGCGCTCTACATGGCGAATGATACCCTCTTTTTCATAATAGCGGAGAGTATGGACAGACAGGCCGGTCTTGCGAGCCAGCGCAGAGATGGTATAACGAGTTTCTTTCGCAGTCATTTCCGTGTTGGTGGCGACATTAGACCATACTTCACAATAAAGGTCAAGCCAAATTTGATTGAATATAATGTGACAATTTTGTCACGTTATGTCATGCCGCAAGCTTGCATGTTAGATTCTGATATGGCAAGATGAGTGGGTACTGATATGGACACTTTTCTCAACGCCTTACAAACGATTGGCATCATCCTTCTTGTCATCCTATTCTTCAACCTCATGATTTTTGTTCATGAGCTGGGTCATTTCCTTGCCGGTAAATGGCGCGGAGCGTACATTGACCGCTTCCAAATTTGGTTCGGCACTCCCATCTGGAGCAAGACAATCAAGGGCGTACGCTGGGGCATCGGCTGGCTGCCGCTGGGTGGCTTCGTATCCCTGCCTCAGATGGAGGACATGGAAAAAGTGGAGGGCGCCTGCAAAGACTTGCCCAAGGATTTGAAGCCACTCAAGCCGCTGGATAAAATCATCATTGCCGCAGCCGGCCCTCTCTTCTCACTGCTTCTGGCCTATGTATTCGCCTTCATCGTATGGGGAGTAGGTAAACCCGTGGCCGAACTACAGGGTACAAGAATCGGCTATTTCGCCCCGGACTCACCCGCGGCAGCTGCTGGACTGTTACCCGGTGACCGCATTCTCGCGGTAGATGGCAAGGCCGTCAACAAGTGGGCCGGTAACATGGAAGGCGTACGCGAACTCGTAGCTTTGAGCGAGGGCGAAAAAATCAACTTCACCATCGCACGCCCTCAGGCTGATGGCAGCGAGCAGACGCTGGAGATTGCCAGCTCCTTCCGCATTCCAGAAACCGCTTGGTGGCAGCGCACCGCCCTGAGGCAGGTAGGCATCCTGCCGGCGGCCCCCACCGTGGTGGGCGCCATCCTCCCCGGTTCCCCCGCTGATCAAGCAGGACTGAAGCCGGGACAAACCATCATAGCCGTGAACGGCACCCCCGTTTATACCCCCTTCGCCGTGATTGAGGTCTCAGAAAAGCCTGAACCCATGGAGCTTACGCTGAAGAATGAGGACGGCACCACTACCACCGTCAACATCACCCCGGTTATCCCGACCAACTGGCAGGACAAACCCGGCGCAACTGCTATCCTCGGCATGGCTTGGGCAAACCCGAATGCCGCCGTGGAGTTCGAACACCCCTCCCCTCAGGCTCAGGTAAGCCAGAGCCTCAAGTGGATGAAGGACACGCTTGCCAAAGTTTGTGCACCCGGCAGCAGCATCGGCATGGAGCACCTGAGCGGCCCCGTGGGTATCGGCAATCACATGTACCAAATGTTCCAAGCCGGTGACGGCGTGGGATGGCGCCTCGTTCTGTGGTTTGCCGTGGTGCTGAATGTGAACCTCGCTGTGCTGAACATCCTCCCCCTGCCCGTAGTGGACGGCGGCCACGTGGTGCTCGGTTTCATCGAGATGCTCAGGGGCAAGCCCATCAGCGGCAAGTTCCTGGACTGGATCATGTTCGGCTTCGTATTCCTGCTGCTATTCTTCTTCATCTTCGTTACCTTCAAGGATGTAGGTGACATGGTGGGCGGCGAGGAAACACCCGAACTGCCGGCCCCCATCTTCTCCACCCCGCAGAACTGATTTCCTGTGTTGCGAACCCTTAAATGGCTGCTGCTCGTACCGGCTCTGCTGATGATAGCTTTCATCGTAGCAGAAAAGGCGGATTTGAACGCTCAGGCCGCACGTCTTACCGGAGTGGACGCAGCAGCCTGCGGCGCCGTCAGCAACCCGGATTTCGAAAGCCTGAATCCCCTCGGCTGCCGCTTCCGTTTCAACATGGGGCCGAGTGAGTTTGCCGCCCTCTGTGAGCAGCAACTCACCCCCGCCTCCGGCTGGGAAAAAATGTCCAGCGCAGCAGAAGCGTCATCCGCCTCCCTCACGGAACTGCATACAGATAGCGCTCTGGTTTACATCAACAATTTACTCCCCACCCGCGTGCGCTGGGTAGTCTACCATCCGCTGACAGAGCATCTGTACCTCGGGTACTACATGCACTAAACACAGCCCCTGCTCACGCCCAGCCCCCCACAGCGTCGCTCAGACGGCTCATGTTCACATAGCGAGTGCGCAGCAGCGAGCTGTCACGATGGCCGATTTCATATTGCAGCTCGCTATAACTGCGGAAGTGGCGCAGGTGATAACTGGCACAGGTATGCCGCAGCACATCCGGCACCCAGTGGGTGAACCCGGCATGTTGGCGCAGTTCACGCCAATGGCGCTGCCATTGCGGCGGACAAATGCGCCCAGTCCCCACACACTCGACCAGCAAACGCAGCAAGGGCGCATGAATGCTCACCATCCGCGCGCCGCCTGTTTTGCTATGCTGCGGTAAAATGCTTATGGTTCTGCCGCCAATATCCACCTGCTCCCAGCTCAGGCGCGCTACCTCATGCGGGCGTATGCCGGCATAGAGCATCATCCCCACGGCTGCCAAGCATATACCGTCGCGGTATTTCTTCACTGTGCTCAGTAAGGCTTTGATTTCCTGCGGGCTTAATATCTCAATGCGTTTTTCACCGCATCCACCTGTGCCACGGGATTTTCGCTGCACCAGCCGCGTTTCATCGCTGTGCTAAATACGCCGCTAAGTATCAAGCGAGCCTTCTGCCGCTGCCGCGGGGTATCGAAAGCTTGCTCGATGTATCGGGCACATTCCGTTGCGGTGATAGCACGCACGCGACGCTCGGCCAATCCTTTGCAGCGCTTCATGAATCGGCGGGTAAAATAGCGGAAATCCGTCTGCGTGCGGCTCCTCCGCTCGCGCCTTGCCTCCAGCGCCGCCTCCACGGCTTTTTCAAAGCTCACCGTCTTCTCCTGCCGCCGCAGTTCTTCCTCGCCCGCAGCTATACACCGCAGCGCCCGTCTTACCCTACCGCGTCCCGCCCTCAGCGCCACTCCCGCCACCTGCGCGGCTTCCAATACATTCACCCCCGTTTGTTTCAGCACTACCAACGCCGCCAGCTCTTCTTCTGTTATTTCAGTCACGTTCATGATAACTCGCCTTTCAAAACCGTAAGTCAAGCATAATGCAGGTATTAATGCAAAAAGAAAACAGCTTCGCCGCGATGTCGCAAACAAAAGGAAGTTACATTTTGATATTGCCAGAGTGTTAAAAGTTTAGTTATTCTAATGTGCGGTTTTGAAAAGCGTAGAGTATGAAAAGCTCTTAATTTTCCATTATGAAATTACATCTACCTATCACGCTGTTAACTGCCGTTCTGGCAACCTTTATCGCCCTGCCTGCCCATGCTGTAGAAGCCCCTGAAGGTTACACTACCACTTACCTGAATAGCCCCGGTACTCTGGAAAACTATTCCACTCTTACATCATCTGAGCGCATTGCATTTATACTGGAAGACTCACAGGAAATCACGCCCACCGGTGCAGACTACTGGACTTCATCCACCCCTCTCATCAGCGGGGGTAATGTATTCTTTGGCTCCGAGAGTTCCGACTCCCCCGATGCCCTGAGTTTCAAAGACAGCAACGGCTCGGCTTTCTACGGCCAAGGCGCTTTAACTTTCGATACCTTGAGCAACCTGACGTTCTCCACGATAACGGACAATGAAGCTGCCATCCGTGTAGTAAACGGCACTCTAACCATCACCAATGTTAATGATGGCCAAAGTGACACTGTGGATGTACTGTTTAAAGATATAGAGAATACCTCCTCCACCCCCACCTACGGCGGCGCTATCCATGCTGATATCGGAGACGTGACCATCAGCCATAATGGCGATGTTTCTTTCTCAGGCAACTCCTCCTACTACTACGACGCCTACTACTCCTATTCCTACTACGCCTCCCACGGCGGCGCTATCTATGCTGGCGGAGACGTGACCATCAGCAATAATGGCAATGTTTCTTTCTCAGGCAACTCCTCCTCCTCTGACTACTACTCCTACGGCGGAGCTATCTATGCTTCCACTGTAACCATCAGCCATAATGGCGATGTTTCTTTCTCAGGCAACTCCTCCTCCTGCTACTACGTCTCCTACGGCGGCGCTATCTATGCTTCTACTGTAACCATCAGCCATAATGGCGATGTTTCTTTCTCAGGCAACTCCTCCCCCACCTCCCGCACCTCCTACGGCGGCGCTATCTATGCTTACGACGGCGACGTGACCATCAGCCATAATGGCGATGTTTCTTTCTCAGGCAACTCCTCCTCCTCCTACTCCCCCTACTCCTCCGGCACCTCCTCCGGCGGCGCTATCTGTGCTAACTACGGCGACGTGACCATCAGCAATAATAGCGATGTTTCTTTCTCAGGCAACTC
>CALABM010000138.1 GCA_937885815.1 uncultured Verrucomicrobiales bacterium
TTAAGGATGAGCGGCTAACGCCGGATATTGGATAACTGAACGCTTACTGCCGATGACCAGATTTGTGATACCCCTGCGCAGAAATGAAAGCAGAATACGCTGATTATATGTCGTTTGGTGCCCCGTTTCTGTAATCTTTGGGACACATGTGATGCAGGGTAGAATCTTGATTTTTCTGAGTGGTAGGTACAATTTATCCGCTCTGCCTTGAGGCGAGCGGATAAATGAAAAAGATGCTGTCTTCTGCGCGGCCTGTCGAGCCTTTCCGGAGTCAATTATTGCCGGAGTTAGATAAGCGTATGAAGCTGGCTATAAAGCTTTTGCTATGTGGCGAGTCAGCTCCTGTCCGCTAGAACTTTCTCCAAGGGGAGGAGGCGGGTGAGGAGTTCTTCCCTGCTTGCGGCTTTCAGGGTGGGCACGTCCACGGCCTCTGAGATGTCAAAATGACCGGAGCGGATGCGGCGCAGGGCGGTGAGGTGTGCCCCGCAACCGAGGTGCTGGCCGATGTCGTGCGCATAGGTTCGCACATAGAAGCCCTTGCTGCAGTGCACGGTGAAATCCACCTCCGCGGCGGCGAGATCCACACGGGTAATCTCATAGCTGAGCACCTTCACGTGGCGGGCCTTGCGCTCCACTTCCTGGCCTTTTCTGGCGAGTTTGTAGCAGGGAACGCCATTGATTTTCACAGCGGAGTACATGGGAGGCACCTGATCAAACTCACCCATGAAGTGTTCAAAGGCGGCGCGGATGTCTTCTTCCGTGATGCCATCGGTGGGTTTTTCAGCTACTACTTCACCGTCAGCATCCTGACTGTTGGTCTCGATGCCGAGCTTCATGGTGGCGGTGTATACTTTGTCCTCGCACATGAGCAAGTCCTGCACCTTGGTGGCCTTGCCGATGACGACGATGAGCATGCCGGTGGCCATGGGGTCCAGCGTGCCGCAGTGGCCTACTTTTTTGGTGTTCAGGATACGGCGGCAGAGGGCCACGGCATTATGTGAGGTGAAGCCGGGGTCCTTATCCACAAGGAGCACGCCACAGGGCTGTTCAGGAGTGGTATTCATGAGAGGCTGCGCACCACGGCGCGGATGGAGTTAAGCACTTTTTCACGGGCATCTTCCAGCGGGCCCAGCATACGAATGCCGGAGGCCATGCAGTGTCCACCACCGCCGTGCATGGCTGCGATGGCGGAGACGTCCACCTGCGGGTCTTTGGAGCGGAGGGACACGCGCACCTTGCCATCCTCCAAGTCCTCAAAGATGACGGCCACTTTCACGCCCTGCATCACGCGGATGATGTCCACGAGGTCCTTGGTATCTTCCAAGCTCACGCCGAGCTCAGCCTTTCTGCCGGCGGGCATGGAGTAGTGCGAGATGGTACCGTTTTCTTCCACCACCATGTTATTAAGCACTTCACGCTGAGTGATGAAGCATCCTTGGGGCACTTCCTGATAGATGCGGCGGTTGATATCCCCCACATCCACTCCGGCCTCAATGAGTTCAGCGGCAGCACGCATGACATCCGGCGTGGTGGAGCTGTACTGGAAGGAGCCGGTATCCGTGCTGATAGCGGCGTACAGGGCCTCGGCCATGGCGCGGGTGAGCGGTACACCTGCGGCGCGGATAATCTTGTGGAGTATGCAGCCGCAGGCAGCGGCGGAACCTTCCACGATGTTCAGCTGCGCATAGCGTGAGTTGGTGTGGTGGTGGTCTATATTGATAGTGAAGGGGGCTTGGGAGAATAACTCCATGGCTTCATTGCCAAGTCGTTTGAGATCACCGGTATCCACGCAGATGAGCACCTGAGTTTCCGCAGGAAGGGTGGCGGGAACAGGGCGGATGAGTTCAGAGCCGCTCAGGAAGGCATAGCGCTGCGGCACGGAATCCGTGTTCCACATTTGCACTTTCTTGCCGAGGCTTTGCAACAGCAGGCCCATTGCCAACGTGGAGCCTATGGCGTCCCCATCCGGGCGGAAGTGGGAGATAACTGCGAAGTTATCGTGAGCGTTCAGGGTCTGGATAAGTTCGGTATACATAAAGGCAGGGTGGGTGAGAGGGGTGAAAATCAGTGCTGTTCTTCCTCGCCGAAGTATGGGATGTTTTCCGGTGTAGTTTCAGCCGGGGCCGGAGGTGTGGAGATGACGAGCTTGCCGGTGGGCTCGATAATCTTGCGGTACATGACCGCCTTAGCAAGAATAGCGCAGAGCACCAGCACGAAACCGCAGAGCTGGCCGGCCTGCAGGGTTTCTCCGTACAGTATGCAACCGATGATGGCCGCCTCCGTGGGCTCCAGGCAGGATACGATGCCGAACTCCAGCGAGCTGAGGCGCCTCATGGCATAAGCCACCAGCAGCAGCACGCCCACGCCTTGGCATACGCCGATGCCAACCAGCCAGCCCCAGCCACTGCTCAGGTTCTCCCACACGCTGTCGCTGCCTGTCAGCAGCGGTGCCAGCAGCACCAAGCTACCGGCCATGGATTGCCAGAAGGTGCGCTGCAGCAGCGTTACTTCCGGTGACATGAGGCGGTTGAGCATGATGTAAAGTGAGTAGAACAGGCCGGAGAGCAAGCCGTAGATGATGCCCAGTGCATCATTCTGGCCGCTGCCGCTGTTGCCCGCGAACAGGCTTACCAGCACGATGCCGAGCCCGGCTGTCAGAATCAGCATGCCATCACGCCGTGGGGGAAGGTGGTGCTGCAGCAGTGCAATCCACACGGCGGAGAACAGCGGGCCGGTGGCCGGCAGTAGTGCCGCTATGCCGGCAGAGGTCTCCTTAATTGCGAGGAAATAAAACAGAATGCACAGGCTTATCCCGATGCCGGAGATGAAGGACTTTCCGCTGAAGCGCAGGTTTCCCTGCTTGCGGCATATAAGCGCCACGCCCGCTGTGCCTATCAGTAGTAGCCCGATGCTGAAGCGAGCAAAAGAACACAGCTGAGCGCTGCAAGCGGATTCACGCACAAAGATGCACAAAGAACCCATCAGCAGGGCTGCCACCACTGCTGCCAGAAATGCCTGAATATATCCTTTGTTCATTTGCTCACCGAACGCGCGCGGATTATAGCACCTCTCACGCAGCTGCGCAATAACTTTTTAGGCATTTGCGTGCTGTGAATCGTGTCACCTTTCAGCCGCCTTATCGTTGAGTAGAACCGGCAGCATTATTTCTCGAGTTTGTGCGGTTTATGTACGCCCGGATGAGGTTTGCGCAATCATAATGTCCTTGGTCCATGGCGTAATCGTATGGTGTCATACCGCGGCGCCTTAGGGTCACATCAATATTCGGCGATGTGAGGAGTTCAGAAACGCAGTCAGCATGCCCTTTGTATGCTGCGATGCAGAGGGGAGTGGCACCGGATAAGTTCGGGGAGTTTACCTCTATAAGGGGCGCTTGAAGGAGTTCACGCACACAGCCGGCGTGGCCATAGCGAGCCGCGGTATACAGGGGAGTTTGTCTGTTGTTATCAGTTACATTGGCATTGATGCCGGGAGCATTCACCAGAAGATGTACACATTCGGTACGGCCGTTCTCGGCTGCCTGAAAAAGGGCCGTTCTGCCGTCCAGACACCTGTAATTCAAGTTTAGCCCCTCAACTTTCAACAAAGTGGCCACGCATTCTGTATAGCCGGCTGAGGCTGCAACAAAGAGAGCTGTTCTCCCTGAGGAGAGAAGATTGACATCCGCCCCTCTTTGGATAGCTTCCTTCAGCAATTCCACGTTATTGTTCTCGGCCGCTGCATGGAGCATGTTATGGGGATTTATTTCTCTTGGAGCGTCTAATTGGGCTTCTTCTGCTTGCCGCCGGGCGCGTTCTTCGGCTTGTCTGCGGGCCTGTTCTGCGGCATGTCTGCGCTCAACTTCTCGGCGGGCTTGCCTGCGGGCTTCTTCTTCCTGCGCTTGCTGGGGGGCTCTTCTTCGGGAGATGAGTTCAGCAGTAAGGTGCCGATAATGCTGAAAGCGGTGATGGCAAGCCCGATGAACAATGGGGTCTTATTCCATTTTTGGCGGGGTGCTGAAGGTGTGGGCTCGGGATTTTGTTCTGCTGCGGTGGGGCGCAGATAGATACCTCTCATGGCAGCAAGCCACTCTCCGGCGTTCTGCCAGCGCTCCCGGCGGTTCATGCGGAGTGCGACGTCAATGCTGTGAAGCATGGGCTTGGAAAAGCGCTGGAGCAGCTCGCTCCGATTAGCCAGTGGAACATAGCTGTCCTCATCCGCGCGCTCATGTACATCCGGCGGGAGCTCGCCGGTGAGGAGGTAATAGCAGGTGGCTCCTAAGGCGTAAAAATCTGTCCATGGTCCTCGTTTACCATGGGTTGAGTATTGTTCCAGAGGGGTGAAACCGGGAGTGCCGATTTTAGTGTGGGTATGCGTGTTCCGGAGGGCACGGGCTGTACCGAAGTCAATGATGACGGGTGTGCCGTCTTCATGCACGAGGATGTTATTGGGCTTGATATCTCGGTGCAGGAGGTTCTGCTCGTGCATGTAGGAGAGGCCATCCAGCAGGCATTCCAAGATGGGGCGCAACCATTTTTCCGTAATTTCAGAGGGGGGAGGAGCGGCTAAGTGGAGCTCTTGCCCGCCGATGTGCGGCATCACATTAACCACTAGGAAGAGCAAGCGTTACAGCATCGTCATGGGTGCTGTAATCTGTGTTATCTGTGAACTCTTCCTGCATGGTTTTGTGCGTGGAATGATACTGAGGAGAGAAAAAGAAACAGGGCTGCTTCACTCATCGTGAAACAGCCCTGTGTATAGAAGAATTAGTTGTTGTTCACGCGGGCGAACTGCTTGAGGCGCAGGCCGTTGAGGTGAATGAAGCCGCTGGCATCATCCTGGTTGTAATCCTCCTCCGTGTAGTCAGCTTCCATGGTGGCCATGGCGTAGCTGTAAAGGCTGTTCGGGCTGCGGCGGCCGGCATACATTACATTGCCCTTGTAGAGCTTGAGGCGCACTTCGCCGTTCACGGTTTCCTGAGTCTTGGTCACGAGGGCCTGAATGGCCTCGCGCTCGGGGGCGAACCAGAAGCCGTTGTACACCATGGCGGCGTAGTCCGGGATGAGGGAGTCACGC
This sequence comes from uncultured Verrucomicrobiales bacterium, assembly GCA_937885815.1. Classification (GTDB taxonomy): domain Bacteria; phylum Verrucomicrobiota; class Verrucomicrobiia; order Verrucomicrobiales; family Akkermansiaceae; genus Akkermansia. The sequence continues at coordinate 5,074 of CALABM010000138.1, forward strand.
ACCTTCTGGGCCTCGCGGTCCATGGTGATGGTCTCGATGTCGCGGTGAGCAGCCAGCAGGATGGTGCCGCCCGGGGTCTCATAGATACCGCGGCTCTTCATGCCTACGAAGCGGTTCTCGATGATGTCCACACGGCCGATGCCGTGCTTGCCGCCAAGGTAGTTCAGCACGAGCATGACGCCGAGCGGGTCAAGCAGGGTGTAGCCGTCCTTCTCACCGGTGGCGGTGGTGCCAACCTGAGCCATGATTTCAGCAAGGCCTTCGGTCTGCAGGCCGATGATGTTGCCCTTCTCGAAGAGGCACTGCAGGTACTGGGGAGCATCAGGAGCATCCTCCGGAGCGGTGGAGAGCACGTACATGCCGCGGTCTTCCTCCTTCGTGGCATCATACCATGTGTCTTCCAGAATGCCGGCCTCGTAGGAGATGTGCAGCAGGTTGCGGTCCATGGAGTAGGGCTTCTTCATGCTCTGACGGATCGGGATGCCGTGCTCCTCAGCATACTTAATCATCTCGGCACGGCCGGGGAACTGATCACGCCACTCCTTCATGCGCCAGGGAGCAATCACCTGAAGCTTGGGAGCCAGAGCATTGATGGAAAGCTCGAAGCGCACCTGGTCGTTACCCTTACCGGTAGCACCGTGGGCAATGGCATCAGCACCTTCAGCAATGGCTACGTCCACCATAGCCTTGGAAATGCAGGGGCGGGCAATGGAGGTGCCCAGCAGGTAACGGCCTTCGTATACGGCGTTAGCCTGGAACATCGGGAAAATGTAGTTGGCGGCAAAATCAGCCTTCAAATCGCCAATGATGCACTTGGAGGCACCTGTGGCAAGGGCTTTCTCAATCACGCCATCAAGCTCTTCTGCCTGACCTACGTCTGCGCAGTAAGCAATGATTTCAGCATTGTACTTCTCTTTGAGCCACACCAGAAGCACGGATGTGTCAAGACCACCGGAGTATGCAAGAACGATTTTCATTTTCTTATCACAGGACGCAGCGGTTGCAACTGCGCACGCGAGTGAGTATACAACGAATCCCTTGCTGATGAAAGCAAAATATGCTGAATTGACACAGAATATATTTTATTTTCCGGGCATGTGTGCCTGTGGCGAGGGGCAATATCTGCCTTCGGGTGAGGGGAGCACTTTATCTTCTACCACCGGCGGCGTATATGAGGTCATAGCATCTGCGGCGTCCCGGCATTTGCGTGGGGCGGCTCATGGCGGCGCGGAGGGGGGTCCAGCCGCGGTGGTCTCTCGTATTCACTTTGATGCCGCGCTGCCGGAGGAGCAGTTCCACACAGGTGGTATTGATTCTTTCTGCCGCGTGATGGAGCGGGGTTCTGCCTAAGTGGTCCGGCTTGTTGATATCCACTTCCGGTGTGGTGAGCATGAGTGCCAGGCAGTCATAATACCCTTTGTTCGCGGCGAGGCAGAGGGGCGTGATGCCATTTTTATCCCCTGCATTGGTGTCCAAGCGTGAGCCGGCAAACATCAGCGCGCGTACGCAGTCAAAATGGTTGAACCTCGTGGCGGCGTACAGGGGAGTCATGTTTTGGTCATCTGCGAGATTAACATCCGTCCCCTGCAAGCTGGCAAGGATTCGCACGCATTCCTGGTGGCCTTTTGAGGCGGCTTCATAAATGGCTGTATGCCCGAGGGGGGAACGCCAGTTGAGATTAATACCGGGATAGGTGGCGAGGGTTTTTACGCTTTCTGTCTGGCCGGTAGAGGCAGCGATGTGGAGGGCAGTTCTGCCCATGCTAACGTGGTTGATATCCGCCCCTCTTTCCAGCGCAATGAGGATATTGCGTGTATCATTTTTCGAGGCGGATGAGATGAGGAGCTCGTTTGGTGAGGGCTGATTTTGCTCTTGGCGGGCTCTGTTGCGTGCGCGGAGAATTTCGAGTTGTCGGGCGTGCTGTTCAGCCAGCTGCTCAGCTCTACGGCGGGCTTCTTGTTCAGATTGGAGGCGAGCCTGTTGCTCTGCCTGCTCGCGTGCCCGTTGTTCAGCTTGTTCACGCGCGAGCTGCTCGGCTTGTTGTCGAGCTTTTTGCTCTGCGAGCTGTTCGGCCTGTTCCTGAGCCTGTTCGCGGGCGTATTGTTCTTCGAGCCGCTCGGCTCTTTCCAGCGCCTGCTGCTGCTCGGCTCTCAGGCGTTCTAACTGTTCGGCCTGTTGTTGAACTAGTAAAGCTGCTGCATCATCCTCCCGGTTTATGGCGGGCAGGAGGAGTATGGTGGCCGTGGCACTGAGTATGGCTATGCCTAGCCCGGCCAGTAAGAATGGGAGTTTCTTACGCGGGCTTTTTTCCTCGGTTTCTCTCTGTATTTCAAACGGGCGGGGGGTACTGCGCCGGAAAAACATGGCACCGTGCAGCGCGGCAAGCCATTCGCTGGCGCTTTGCCAGCGCTCGCGGATGTTCATGTTCAGCGCGATGTCTATACTGCCCAGCATGCGTTTGGAGAAGCGCTTGGAGAGCATGGGCCGGTTTGCCAGCGGCCGGTAGCTATCTTCATCCACGCGTTCATGGACGTCCGGCGGCATTTCGCCGGTGATGAGGAGGTAACAGGTGGCACCCAGCGCATAGAAATCTGACCACGGGCCGCGTTTGCCGTGGGAGGAGTACTGCTCCAGCGGGGTGAAACCCGGTGTGCCGATTTTGGTATGGGTGTGGGTGCTCTGAAGGGTGCGGGCGGTGCCGAAGTCGATGAGGACCGGCTCGCAGTCCCCATCCATAAGGATGTTGTTAGGCTTGACGTCTCGGTGCAGGATATTCCTTTCGTGCATGTATGCGAGAGCATTCAGCAAGCACACGAGCACAGGAAGAAGCCATTTTTCCGTCATATGCTCAGGCGGAGGCGCCGTTTGTATGAGCTCTTTGCCACCGATGTGCGGCATCACATAATATGCCGTCCCGAACTCCTCAAAACTATCCAGCACGGGTACGATGTTCGGGTGGCTGAGTTCTTTCAGCAAGGCAGCTTCATCCAGAAAGCGGTTGAGGGCCCATTGGTAGCTTTCTTCTGCGTCTTTTGTGGAGGGGATGACCTGATGGGTGTTCTGGATGCGCAGGGAGGAGTCCTTGGGGAAGTTCTCCTTAATGACCACCTGCTGATTTTTCTCCATATCTTGGGCAAGGTAGGTGATGCCGTAACTACCTTGGCCAAGCATGCTCAGGATTTTGTAATGCTTCACCACAATACCCGCCGGCAGTGTGCTCTGCGGGAGTGTTACGTCCGGCAGTTGAACGGAGATGGGAGAATCTTCGCTGATAACACGGATTGTGGAGAAATCACTCATGGGGCTGATGAGAAGGCGGAGAGGCGTTTGATATGTTCCCGGGGGTTATTGGCGTATGAGTAGCACGCATTCATCTTCATTCACTTCCTCCACATCACTTTCCTCCGTTTCGGGGAAGGTGGGCTGAGGCTTGGTGGTGTAAAGGCTCAGAAGGCGTGCGCGCAGTTCTTGGGGCATGTCATCGGGGAGCATGATTTCAATTTCCTCGCGGGGTTCAGCACAGTAAAAGGCGGCTTGACGAGCCACGAGGATATCCACGATACGGGTGAGCTCCTCCGGCTGCCAGCGGCTGGTGCTGATGCGCTGTAGCAGGGCACGAGTGACTGTGGTGCCGTTTTCTGCACGGCCATAGATATTCGCACCATTTGCCAGCAGTAATTCCAGAGAATCTGCATTCCATACAGCGGCATTCAGAACTTCGCCGGAAGGAGTTCCGCCGTAGTGGAGCATTTCCTGCAGCAGGGCAGGGTGAAAACGCGCCGCGCGGCTCATGGCGAATGGTGTGGGCAGTGCATAGCGCTTAAGCAGTTCGCGTGCCACTTCACAGTGCTCAGGGCTCAGCTCATCCATGAGCGCATAATCCAAGGCCGTGTTCATGGCGGCATCCGCATAATGAATGTCAGCACCTTTTTCAATGAGGTACAGCAGCACGCGCGTGTTGCCGGCTTCAGCAGCGGCTTGAAGGGGGGAGGTGTCACCGTCCTTTCCCTGTACGGTGGCGCCGGCTTCCACAAAGGGGCGCAGGCAGCTTACCGGCAGCTTGTTATCCTGCCCGCCGGCCTCAATGAGGCGCACGCAGTAGGGAAATTCATTTATGCCTTCATCCTGATTACTGTATTTGGAGAAGTGCTGCAGGATTTCTACGGAATCATCATATTCTCCGCTGGGTTTTTCATTAATGATTCCATAGCTCAGCAGCCTTTCTATGGCCTGTGGCATATCCGGTCCGCCGGGAGCAGGTGCCTGAGCAGCTGCCAGTCCGGTGCTGAGTATATATGCTGTGCTGATAATCAGATTCTTCATTTTTTGGGGGGGCTCATTATATCAACTGGCAGTAGTATGGCAAGGATAAATGGTGCCATGTTACCAGCCTGCTGGGGGCATGAGGGATTCTCACTTTCCCCCTGCTGCCCTAACGAGGCGTGCGCATTCATCTTGATTGCTTTGCTCTGCTAGGCGGAGGGGTGTCAGGCCATTGGAGAGGCGTGCATTGAGGTTGATGCTGGGGTGTTCCAGCAGTGCTTGTACACAGTTTGCGCGGCCATTAGCTATGGCTGTGTGAAGGGGCGTTTGATTGTGCTCCGCTACTGCATTGACATCGGTATCAGGGTGTTCCAGCAGGACTTTAAGGGCGTCAATTTGCCCGGATGCTGCAACCACATGGAGGATGGTCGCGTCATTTTTGAGCTTGGCGTTCACATTGATGCCGGGAGCTTCCAGCAAAACCCGTAAGCTTTCAATCTTGCCCGAAGAGATAGCGACTATCATGGGGGATACTCCCGGGCCCGTTGTTTCATTCACGTCAATCTCTGGCCGGTTGATGAGGGTGCGTATGCACTCAGTATTACCGCTTCCTACAGCCATCATGAGTGCAGACAATCCGTTTTTCATTTGGCAGTTGACATTGATGTCCTGCTTTTCTAACAGAAGATTCAGTGCTTCCATGCAGCCGGTGGAACATACCGCTATCAGGGGAGACAGGCCAATGTTATTTGCCTTGTTGACATCCGTTTCCGGTAATGCGAGCAAGGCGCGCAAGCATTCTATATTTCCCGTGGCTGTAGCGATTATGAGAGGGGTATTACCATGAACCGTATCGCTTAGGTTCACGTCCACTCCGGGCGCGGAAAGCAGGATTTTTACCATCTCATTAAACTTGAGGGCCAAGGCCTTATAGAGGGCGGTTTCGCCGTTAGCAGCGCAGATGTTCACATTGATACCGGGTGCATTGACGAGCAGTCGCACGCATTCGGTATGGCCATAGCCGGCAGTCATGGGCAGCAGGTAGTTCCCCTGATGGTCTGCCACGTTCGGATTTACTTTTCCGGTGGCTAGCAGGAGCTCCGTACTTACGGCATCACCACTGCAGCATGCTATCATGAGCGGGGTTTTCTGCTCAGTGTTTGCGATATCCGGTTGGATGTTTTCAGCAGCCAGCAGGGCTCGTATACATTCATGGTGCCCTTGGAGAACTGCGAGGTGCAGAGGCGTATTGGAATTTTGGATGTTGGTGTTAACATCCGCTCCGGCGGTGATAAGATGCTGCAGGAGTTCGAGTTTTCCGTTTTGGGCAGCGGAGCAAAGTGCTGAGGAGTAATTAGCCGGCAGGATTCCCTGTTCACGGAGCTTTTCGGCGGCGGTTTCTTGCGTCAGCTCAGTGCTGTCTGATTTTGCTTCGGGCTGTTCATCTGGCTGTGAGGCGGGGGGATTCTCGCTGTTTTCTACAGCAGCTGTCAGCGGCTTTTCCGGTTCCGTGGTGGGAGAAATGGGTTCATGGGCCGTGTACATGTGGTAGCCGGCGGCGGAAAGTCCGCTCAGAATGCAGATGCCGGTGAGGAATATTCCGCACTTTTTCAGGCCGCTGTTCTTCTGCGCTTTTTTCTGATTTGGGGAGGTGGCTGCCGGATCCAGCGGTATGGGCAGTTCCTCAGCGGGTGGCAGAGTAAGGGGTACGATGTCTGTGGCTAGGGTATTCAGCCATTCGTCCGCTCGCTGCCAGCGTTGATTGGGGTGGAGGGCCAGTGCTTTATCTATGCTTTTGAGCACGTGTGTAGGGAAGCGGTTCTGCAGCTCCGGCCGTTTTGCAAGAGGAACGTAAGTGTCTTTCAGCATGCGCGCCATGGATTCAGCCGGACATTCTCCGGTGATGAGGCGGTAACAGGTGGCGCCCAGCGCGTAGAAATCAGTCCAAGGGCCTATATTACCCCTGGGGGAAATCTGTTCGAAGGGGGTGTACCCGGGGGTGCTTATCCGCGTCATGGTGTGCGTGCCCTGCTGAGCGCGAGCTGTGCCGAAATCGATGAGCATCGGCTCGCCATTCGGCTGCAGCAGGATGTTCTCCGGCTTGAGGTCGCGGTGAATGAGCCCCTCCCCATGCAAATATTTCAGCGCATCGAGGATTTTTTTCAGCACGGGTACCAGCCATTTGGATGTGATGATAGCCGGAGCTGGAGCAGATTTTTTGAGGTCTTTGCCGTTGATGTGCGGCATCACGTAGTAGGCCGTTCCCAGAGCCTTGAAGGCAGTCGTTACCGGTACGATGTTCGGGTGGCTCAGGCAGGCCAGTAGCTGGGCTTCTTCCATGAAGCGGCGGAGTACCTTTTCGTAGGTCTCCTGCATGTCTGAAGATAGGGGGGCTACTCTGAGATTCTGCGTATTGCGGTACGAAAACTCGGTGGAGAAATTCTCTTTGATGACCACTTGTTTGCCGGTTTCTGTATTCGTGGCGAGATATGTGATACCGAAGCCTCCTTGCCCAAGCACATTTGCAATTCTGTATTTGCCCAGTTCAAGATTAGGCGGTAGAAAAAAGGAAAATGATGCCTCAGGGTTATTTGTGTTAGGGGAGGATTCTGTATGGAATTCCGGCATAATTGCGATATTTGTTTGATGCGATTACGGATACTGTATCATTTTTTATTCCCTTTGAAAAGCTCGAAATGAATTTTCGAGTTTGTTTGGAAAGACTGAGAATGTGATGTATTCCGATGGCTATGTTGTAAATGACAGACGAAATATCAATTTTGTTGAAAATTGATAAGAAAAATTTTCTAAACCGAGATATGCCGTTTAATGTTTGTTTTTGCTGTTTACATCATATGGGCTTCGTGATATCATAATGAGTGCCAAGCGTAAGTCACATATGAGCACAGTCGGAGCAGTGGAAGAGGAGATAAGTATTGCCTTGCCTAAAGGATTGAAATTGGGCGAGTACCGTATTTTGCGTGCCATAGGTCAGGGTGGGTTTGGTATCACATATCTGGCTGAGCATGTGGAAACGAAGAATGAATATGTGATTAAGGAGAATATGCCCGCCTCCATCTCCCGGCGCAATGAGCGTTCTTACAAAGTGACACCCACGGGGAAAGAAATGCTTTCCACCTTTGAATGGGCTCTGGATCGCTTTTTGCAGGAAGCACGTACGCTTGCAAGGCTGAACCACCCGAACATCGTGCGGGTGAAAGCGGCTTTCAAAGCTTTGGGCACGGCTTATTATGTGATGGATCGTATTAAGGGGCGTGAGCTGCATGAGGCTGCACCTCCCCCCGACCTGATTACTGAGGCTTGGCTTCGCCCGGTATTGGAGGAAATTCTTAAGGCGCTCAATTACGTGCACTCTCAGAATCTTTTACACCGTGATATTAAGCCGAACAATATCTTGGTGGACGAGTTCAACCACCCTGTGCTTATCGATTTCGGCACGGCGCGTGAGCTGGTGAGCGAACGTACAGCCACAATGGTGGAGAGCGTTGGTTATACTCCCCTTGAACAGCTGCAATCTAAGGCAAAAAGAGGCGCATGGACGGATATTTATGCCCTCGGTTGCACCATGTACCGCGTGATTACCGGGGAGAATCCTCCCCGCAGTATTGACCGCCTTTCTGATGATTCCTGCCGCAAACTGGCAGAGGATAGTAACCTGTTATCGCGCTTCAGCAGGGGGTTCCTGCGGAGTGTGGATAAGGCACTTGCCGTGCAGGCGCGTAATCGCTGGCAGGATACTCAGGAGTGGCTGAAAGGGATGAATGGCGCTGCTTTTTCTGTGCAGGAAATTGAGCCCTTGGCTCTGGAGCCTCCATCGCGTTTATCGTCCACATTGCCTCCTCTCTCTTCCGGTGTTTATCCTCAGTCACCGATGCCTACACCGGCTGCTGATTTGAAGAAGCGCACGTTCTTCAAGGGGCGCTGTGGGCTCGGAATGTGGTGGTTGAATTTATTGATTTGCGGCCTTCTCAGTGCGTTGGGCGTGGCACTGGGAATGGAAGAAGTGGTAGGATTAGTAGTGGTAGGATTAGTAGTGGTTATATTGTATTTCAATGCGCTCGGGAGACGATGTAATGATGTAGGCTATAGTGGCTGGTGGATTATTCCGTACGTTCTGTTGTCAGGCCTGCTGGCAGCTGTTTTCGCACCGAGTTCAGTGCTGACCCTACTAATCTTACCGGGTTGCATACCGGGCCAGAAGGGGCCGAATAAGTACGGCGTGTAAGAGCGCAGCTTTTCCATACAGTTTCTCCCGTAGGAGATAAAATGAGGAGAACAGGTGCTTGCCTGTTCTCCTCATTGTTTCCCTTATGGATATGCTGCTGAATTAAAGATTAATCGAGACGTTCACGCTGGTGCGCCTTGCAGGGGGCGGAGGCGGGCAGGGTCTCGGAGCCGGGGCCGGCGGGCAGCACTGGTGACCATGCGGACGCGGTGCCGGTGGTGGGCAGTGATGGTGCCCATGGTGGCGGTGCGGCCGGGCCGGGCGGTGGCGGTGGGGTGCCGGTGCCGTGTGGCAGTGGCCGTGATGCTGGTGCGCTGTTGGGCGGTGGGGGCGCGGAGAGGCGTTTTGAGGACCTGCCTGCGCTACTGCCGGTAACAGTGCTAATGCTGCGATGAGGATGAGCTTTTTCATATTGATGATACTTTGATATGTTAATGTTATAAAATAGTTCAGTTTTTAGAACCTTTACACTGGATAGAACGCACTCCGCCGCGAGAATCTACAGAAAAAATGAGTTTTTTCTGTACATCATCAGAAAAGCTGTGGCATGAAGGGCCGGGGTATATGGTAATCTGGCAGATGCATTATTCTGATGGCGTCATTATATAGCCAGAAAGCCCCAGTCATCATACTCCATGCTGAATGATTCATCCGGCGAGCACAGCGTGTAAAGCGCTCCACCGACTGAACCGAGAACCGTACCGGGAATGTCCACCAAAGTAAATGCGATGACGGAAAGAGGCGCTGTATACCATGCGCGGTCATTATTTTGCATGGGGGTAAGGGCGACTACGGGATCCGGGGAAGTATTTTTCCCGGTGTCAGATGCACAATAATCGTAGTAGTGGAACGGCGTTATTGGGGTGCCTCCTCGCATTGCCCCGGCCGGTAAGGTGAGTTCCGTGTGCTGCGGTGTTTCGTTTGAGTTGAGACGCACATATACCTCCTGCTGCGGGGCTCCGGGTACGGGGGCATAGGCATTCCGGTATGAGGGGCACTGGTAATAAGCGAGTTCACAATTCACACGCTCCAAGCGTGTTTGTATGCCTTTCACATAGACCGTGTTACCGACATGGTATAACTCAGCATTACCGCTGCCACAGCCCTTGAGAATGACACCTTCACACTCTTGCCCGTGCAGGCGAATCGCCTCAGAGGTTTGCACTTGGCACACGCAGGAGGAAACGGCCAGCAGCACCGGCAGAGGTGCGAGTATTTTAAGTCTTTTCATCATTTTAATCACCGTTTAATTTAAGACGTTTGTTCGGAGAAATGCCCATTGTGCGCAGGTCATCAAGCTGCTTGGCATAGTTGGCGCGGCCATTGAACATTTGGCTGATGGCCAGCTGGTAGGCGCTTTGAGCTTGGTTGATACCTTTGCCCACTTTTTCCAAGCTTTCCTGCACGGTGGCAAGTTTATCGTAAAGCTTGGTGGCGCGGTCAATGATATTTTCCACATTTTGGGTTTGGCGCTCTTTTTGCCACAAATTATATGCCAGCTGCAGGGCCATAATCAGGTTAGTGGGGCTGATGAGCACAATCTTCTTACGGTAGGCATCCTGAGGCAATGAGGGTGCAGCTTGCACGGCCGCCATGTAGGAGGCCTCGTTAGGCATGAACATGAGCACGTAGCTGATGGTGCCTTCCACTAAACCCTTGTAATCCTTAGCCGCCAGCTCATCAATATGCTTGCGAACCGAGGCAATGTGCGCATCAAGGTAATTACTGCGCTCTGTATCATTCTCCGCAGCTGAATACATGGTGTAAGCCGTAAGGGAGACTTTAGAGTCAATAATCACACAACGATTCTCCGGGAAGCGAATCACCACATCCGGGCGGAAGTCCTTGCCGTTCTCATCTTTGTGATTTTCCTGCACATAATACTCCTCCCCCTTGCGCAAGCCGGATTCCTCCAGCATGCGCTCCAGTATCATTTCACCCCAGTCACCTTGCTTTTTGGTATTACCACGCAGGGCAAGGGTGAGGTTCTCGGCGTCTTTACCCAAGCTTTCCGTTTTCTCCATCATGGCTTTGATGGCGGCCTCAAGCGAGGCTTTGTTACCGGCGGCGGTTTCGTTAGTAGCCGTCACAGCTTTTCCGAGGCTCTCCAGCTGCACGCGCAGCGGCTTCAGGAGGCTATCCATGCTCTCCTTGTTCGTGTCTTTAAGTTTACCGGCATTCTGCTCCAGAATTTCGCCTGCCAAGTTACGGAACTGCGCGAAGTGTTTCTCCTGCATCTCTTGGATTTTGGCGGCCTCTGTCTTGCGCTGCTCTTGCTCTTTTTCGAGCTCGGTTTTATAGCGAGCCAATTCTGCCAGGGTAGAGGTCAGCTCATTACGAGTTGTTTCATACTCGCTTTGAAGTTTGGTATAACGGGTAGCCTCCGTCTTGCGCTGCTCTTGCTCTTTTTCGAGCTCAGTTTTATAGCGGGCCAATTCAGCCAGAGTAGAGGTCAGCTCATTACGAGTTGTTTCATACTCGTTTTGAAGTTTGGTATAATGTGCAGCCTCCGTAACTCGCTGCTCTTGTTCCTTGGTCAGCTCAGTTTTCAGGCTGCCGGCCTCAGTACGAGAGATTGCGAGTTCCTCCCTTAGCTCATCTTGTTTGTCTTGGAGTATTTTTACTTGTTGCTCAGCCTCATTTTTTTGCTGTTGCAACAGGCTAAGCTCAGTCTTAATTCGTTCGACTTCTAGTAAAGTAGCTTGTTGTTTGCGGGAGGAAAATAGGAGGCAAAGGGCATAACCCAAAGCGCTACCTGCTACAAATAAAAGAATGTATAAGGCTATCATAACTTAGGCAGAGCGTGAGAAAATAGGTAAAATGACGGATGGAGGTACACAAGCCACCATGAGTTGGGTAATATGTGGTTGGATTCCAGAGATGATGAGGGCGGTGCACCTCTTCGTTAGATTGTACAGCTAATCAGGTGGTTGTCAAGTCATTCTTCGTGCGGGAATGGGGATATTCGCCTGTTCGGTAGTGGGATGGAAAATAGATTTTCTGTATCAGCGGGTAGATTTTGTGCTTGAAGGGAAATGGAGGTAGGTGTATAGTGGGTGCATGGCTACAACCATTGAGAATCTGAAGACGGCTATCGTGGGCGAGAGCACCGCCTGCGCCATGTATGCCTCCTTTGCCAGCAAGGCGCTGCAGGAGGGTTATCCGCAGATTGCTAAGCTTTTTGAGGCTACTTCTGCTACGGAGAGAATTCACGCTGCTAATCACACCAAGGCTCTGGTGAAGATGGGTGAGCAGCCCATCGAGTACGATATGAGCTGGCACGTGGGCACCACTCTGGAGAACCTGAAGGAGGCTATGAAAGGTGAGACTTATGAGTACACCGAGATGTATCCTCCCATGGTGGCACAGGCTGAGGCCGAGGGCGCCAAGGATGCTCTGCGCAGTTTCAACTGGGCCCTGGAGGCTGAGAAGGTGCATGCTGCCATGTATGCTGAGGCTATTCGCCAGCTGGAGAGCGGCGAGCCGCTTAACCTGCCGAAGGGCTATGTCATCTGCCCGCTCTGCGGTGATACCTTCCCCGTGGAGACAGCTCCGGAGAAGTGCCCGCTCTGCGGCATGCCTCAGGCTAAGTATATCGCTCTTCCCTAAGGATATCTTACCACGGAATATTTACCGGGAGCAGCTCTGAAGAAGGGCTGCTCCTTTTTTAGTGCGCTGAGAGGGGGAATCAGTGGCTTTGCTCAGGCTGAGGTGTGGCAGCGGCCTGTGAGGTGGCGGTGCGGTACACGGGGAGGATGAGCACGGCACAGAGGGTGGCAAAGGGAATGAGCAGGCAGAGGGCACGCAGTATGTAGAGCCCACGCCAGCTGCTCATGCGGTGGTGCAGCAGCAGTGCCACGCCCACCAGCGCCGGCACAGCCAGAGAGCAGAAGTAGCAGATGGCGGAGGTAAAATCCATCTTCCCCATGCCGTACAAGATGGCTCCGCCGGCAAAGGCGAGCCCCAGCATTATCATCGTGAATCCACGGCGCTCCGGGTGGCTGCGCGATATGGTGACAGCCGCGGCCGGGAAGAGCACCAGCACGCCGAGAAGTACGGGCAGACTGGCTGTGTATTCACCCTCGGCGTGAGGGAGAGCCACTCCGCTGAGCGTGGCTGCGGCCAGTGCTGCCGCGGGCAGGGCGGCACCTGCTATACTCATGCCCAGAGCTATCAGCAAGTGGCGGCGGTTAATCCACAGCATGAGCAGCCCCACCGGTATGTAGAAGATTTCCGCCCCGCAGCGTGAAAGCAGCGCTACTCCCGCTGCCATGCCCAGCACGAAGAAGTGACGCGGGCGAAATTCGGCTCGCTTGCCACGTGCCCAGCCCAGCACATGGTACAGTACCACAAACTGCAGGCACATGCTCAGTTCTGCAGGGTGAGCAGAGCAGAAGGGGGTGAGCGCAAAAAATGCACAGCTCACTGCCCATGCCGTGCTGCGCCGTATGTACAGGGACGCCAGTTTCAATATGTAGAGAAGCATGATGCCCAGCAGCGGCGTGTGCAGCAGTGCCATTCCGCGGTAGCCGGAGCAGTACATCACCAGCGTGGCCATGATGGTGAAAAACAGCCACGCGCTCATCTGCTCATGTTGCTTCAGGTATACGCTTACTTTGCTCCGCTTCTTCTGCTCAGATATATTCCCTGCCATAATTCAGGATGGCATTCTAGCATATTCGGAATACCGTAGCAAGGATATTTGCGCCTCATAGGGGGATAATCGGGCATACGTGTCCCAAAGATTTGGGACACGTTGATTTACGAATTACGATTTACGAATTAAAAGTAAGCGGCTTACGCCGATGTTGGGATA
>CALABM010000139.1 GCA_937885815.1 uncultured Verrucomicrobiales bacterium
CCGAAATCGGTAAGGTTGCTACCCAAGCCACTGAACAAAGCAACGAGGAGACTCCGCTGAACATCCAACTCTCGAAGCTCGCCAAGTTCATCGAAAAGGTAGGCTTCACCATCGCCATCCTTACCTTTATTATATTCACCGGAAAGGATCTGTACCAATATCTGTCGGCTCAAAAGGATGGGGTGGGTGAATAATAAGGAGTCTTTTCGGTCACTGCTAATCAATACATTGTTGGCCAATAGGTCGTAAGTACCTTGTTGGATACCTTCCACGCGTTTTTCAACACTCATTTCGGGAGTAATTTCTGTTTCCAGTCCCTTACTCTTGGCAAAAGCTTGTAGTAATTCATAATGCAAGCCTACGATGCTGTCGGCCTGTGCATGGTAACTGATGGAGTTGTACTCCGTGACGGCACGAAGGATGCCGGAGCGGATGATTTCAGCCACGTAGGCGGCGGAGTTCAGGCCGAAGGCCACGATGGCTACCAGCACCTTGCTGATGTCCACAGCTCCGAAGATGACGAAGTAGATGATGAGCAGCTGCACTACCACAGGGGTGCCTCGCACCACCGTCAGGTACAGGCGGCAGAACATATCCGCTACTTTCAGGCGCCCGGTCAGGTCAGCCGTGCTGCGCACCACTGCAATCAGGAAGCCTAGCATGATGCCCATGGCAGCAGCGGCCAGAGCAATCTCTACTGTTACCAGCAGGCCTTCCGCCAAGTAGCGCCAGCGCTCGTTCTTCACGAAATCCACATGGAAATCATCCATCAGGCGCCCGAACGCGGTATCCGCCTCCTGATTCATCTCAGGGGTGTTTTCGCGCATGCGCTTTTCAATGATGGCGGCCAGCGTGCCATCCGCCTCCATGGCATCCAGTGAGGCGTCAATCATGTCCAGCAGCTCTGTGTTCCCTTTCTGGAGGGCCATGGCGTACTCTTCTTCCACCACCGGTGTGGGCAGGATAATCAGCCCGCGGCTGCCGGCTACGTGGTTTTCAGCAGGTGCGTTATCCAGCACCACGGCGTCCAGCTTACCGGCGCTCATGGCGGAGATGGCCAGTGCGCCGTTCGTGAAGCGCTCCGGGTTGCTGCAGATGTGCTCGGTGACGTGGGTATCACCGGAGGAGCCATGCTGTACGCCCACTCGCACATTTGCCAAATCCTCCGGGCCTTTGATGGGAGAGCCTTCCGGTACGATGATGACTTGGCGTGCGCCTGAGTAGCTGCGTGTGAAATCCACCTGGCGCTTGCGGTCTTCCGTCACGGTGAGGCCGGAGGCCACGAGGTCCACCTTGCCGGTCTGGACGGCGGTGATGATGGAATCAAAGGCCATGTCCTCGAGCTTGAATTGCACGTTGTTACGGCGGCCGATTTCATTCAGGATATCCACATCGATGCCGACGATTTCAGTGCCCTGATAAAATTCATATGGGGGGAAGGTGGCTTCCATGGCCACCGTGTAGGTGGGCATGCTGTTTTCCTCCTCCCGGCAGCTGCTGAGCATGAGTGCTGCCATCATGACAATTAACAGGCTCAGGCTCCGTATCAGTATAGATTGTGACACAGCCTCGGCCTTTGCTCTCCAAGTGTTCATGAGAGCGAGGATACCATACATCGTTCTGAATGCAAGCAAAAATACTTATTCTGTGGCGTAAAGGCTTATTGATTGGCAGGATTCATGCGCTGAGACCTGCTCATGCTGACGCGATATTCCGCCCCCGCGGTTATTTTTGACTATGCAAGTAACAGGTGATGTGCTAAATTATAAGCACATGAGTCAGTCTCCCATAGTATGTAAGCCCACGGCCGATACCTTTGTGCGTTTCGGTATTGTTATCGCAGCAATTTTCGGATTTGCCATCTACTTTTTCTATGACGGTTACGTGGGTTACCGTGTGAAGAATGAGGTGTTCTTTAGCTACAAGGCCTTTGCTGAGTTGGGGCAGCGTGTATCAGAGAGCGATGCTTTCTCGTGGGCTGAGCTCAGGAATAAGCCTCTAATTGCTACAGTGGAGCATGATGGTGAGCCTATGGTGCAGCTGGAGGACTCATGGTATCCGCTTCCCGTGGGCTGTGAGGCGGCTCGCGCCTGCCCCCCTGAGGTGCTGGATTTTGCCGCTATGAATCGTGGCTGGAATGAGTGCTGGAAAAATTACACCGGGCGTATGCATTACCCGATGGAAGCCGGTGAGCACCCCTATGATTTGGGCGCCATTCGTGAGCAGTGGATTGTGGGTGGCCTCTTCATTATCATGGGCAGTGTGCTGGTTTTCTTCGCGCTGCGTACGCGTGGCCGTGTGCTCTCTCTGGAGGGGGATGCCATTACGGCTGCCGGGCAGACTTTCCGTGTGGCGGATATTCAGAGTTTGGATTTGCGCCAGTGGGGGCCCGGCTATAAGGGCTGTGCCTACTTTAAGGTGAATGGCCGCCGCATTAAGGTGGATGGTATGACTTACGGTGGATTTAACAAGGATAAAGGCGAGCCGGCGGAGGTCTTCATGAAAGCCGTGCTGGCCCAGTATAAGGGCGAAGTCATCGAGTATGAGGTGGAAAAACCTGCCAGCTCAGATAACTAAGCGTGTGGCACGCTTGGTACACGGTACGGCGAGAGCTCTGAGCTCCCGCCGCTTCGTGCTGTGTACGCTATCGTTAGCCATAGCGCTGGAGCTGTGTGTTCTCGGGGTAGGGGTGGTGCGGCGTCTGGAGATGTCCGCTGCCCGCACGGAGCACGCGGCTGAGCTGTACATGGCTGCTGTGGAGGCTGAGGCTTTTGGGCGGCAGATGCAGGAGCGCCTCGGCGGGGCTACGGATATCAGCGCCACGCCTGATAGTAATAAGACCCCGCAGGATGCTGAGTTTACCGGTGAGCCCGGAGGTGCCCCGCCCCTGCCGCCGCGAGACGTGCACACCATCGTGTTTGATGTCACCGGCGTCTCTCTGGATGATGAAGAGATTAGCGCTACTTCCGAGAACAGCGGTCAGTCTGCAGCCGCTGAAACCGCCGCCGTGCCCACGGATGCTGAGGGTGCACCCCTCAGCGAGGAAGATGCCGTGGAGCTGGACCGCCTCATCCGCAAGGGCGTGAGCGCCATGGTGGCGGGGGATATGCGCTTGTGTGTGCTCTGCTTAGAGCAGGCAAAAACCATTTCACCGGAGCACCCGGCCCTGCTGTACTACTACGGTATGGCTTATGATAAGCTGCTGAACCCGGACAAGGCACGCGATTATTACACCCGCGTATTCAGCCAGCGAGACCGCGCCGGGCGCTACTTTGAGCGCGCTTCCCGCCGCTTGACTTATGGATTGGCTCAGCCCTCCGCCATGCGTGGTAAGCTTTCTTTTGGTCCGCCGCTTATCAGCCACACTTATGATGAGCAAACCGGTGATAGCGTCACCATGCGCCTGCCCATCATGCTCGCGCCGGATGAAGAGGTGCGCGTGGAGGATATCCTCATTCGCGTACGCTTCTTCGTGCTTGTGAATAACCGGAAGATTGAGTTCTCGGAGTCCCACGCTCCCCAAGTACGCTGGGAGAATGCCACGCAGTCCTTCGCTTCCAGTGAGGAGAACCTTATTGTGACCTATGAGCTTCCTCCGCTCAGCTTGGAAGAGCAGGGCGTCTATGGCTCACGCCGCTACTATGGTTACACCGCCAAGCTGTATTACCGTGGGGAGCCGTTGGACTGCCTTAGCAGTCCCTCTGCGCTGATTCTGCATGAGCAGATGATGGATGCTCGCGCTGCTACTGAGCGCATGCGCCAGAGTGGCTTTGGCGGCAACCTGCTGCCGGATGTTGGCTACACAACGGATGACGGCCTTGTGCCCCAGTATGAGGATGATTTCGCGATGCCGGCTGATGGTACAGCCCAGCCTCCCATGGAGACGGCCACTCCCGCTGCTGATGACGCCTCTTCCCTGCCAATTATACCTAATGGCACTACTCCCTTTGAGGAGTTCATTAATGAGATTGATCCCGAATAATTTCACCCCCAAACCGTAAAGTTATGTCTGCTCCTGATTTTGAGAACTTGCCGACGCACTTGGGCGAATACACGCTCACGGAACTGCTGGGACGTGATACTCTCACGAACCTCTACTTGGCCACCCAGAGCCATGTGGAGCGAGGTGTTGTGCTGCAGGTGTTGCACCCTAACAGCCCCCAGCAGGCGGTGGATTACTTCTTACAGTCTGCAAGAGCCCGCGGCATGGCGACTCTGCCGGGGGTTAGTCAGGTGCTGGAGTCACGCCTGACGGGGGATATCTGGTACATCGCGCACGAACGTCCTCGCGGGCGTCATCTGGCCCAGTTGGCTCAGGAGGGCCAGAGCCTCAGCACGCTGCAGGCCTGCGCCGTTATTTCTGCCGTGGCTGCCATGTGCCTCGCGGCTCAGCAGCAGAATATAGCTTTGGAGCCCTCGTTAGCTTACACCATATTCGTGGATAAGAAGAATAAGGTGAAAATCCTTTCTCCTGTGCTGCCCGGTGAGTACATGCCGGAACAGTGCGTGGCTTGCATGCAGAACTTGGCGGATGTCCTTTCACCCATCCTTCCCCGGAATGTTCCGGGCCAAGGCCGTGTGGCCACGCTGGTGCAGTGGATTAGGGAAGGCTATGAGGGTAGTTATCTGGATTGGAAAACGATTTCTGCAACTGCTGACGAGATTAAGCAACAGACATCCCCTAAGCTTACCCGCGCAGCGGTGGAAAATCTGAACTCTCAGGTTGTCATTCGTCAGGTAAAGGAGAAAGAGGCACGCCGTATGAAGCGCCGTGGCCTGCTGATGCTGACCCTTGCGGTTGTTTTGGTTATCTGCATGGGTGTGGCCGGTGCGCTCTGGTTGCATTTTGAGCAGGATGAGCTTCCGCCCCGGGAAGGAAACTTCGTGTACGTGCAGGCAGAGCAGGGGCCTCTGCGTGTGCTGGCTCGCCCTATCTCTATTATCGAGTATCAGCGCTTCCTGAACCGTTATGAGAACCCGAACGCTTTGAATGAAGCTCGCCGTGAGCGTATTAATGCCGGCGTGCCGGCGGACTGCGCCAATCACACGCCTGCTGAGTGGCAGGAGCAGCTGCGCGCTGTGGATAGTGGCGAGGAATGGCATGGTGAGAAGCTTACTTCCCGATCCCCGGTGCGCGGTATATCGTATTGGGATGCCCTTGCCTATGCCAACTATGTGGACGCCACGCTTCCTTCCGCCGCCGTGCTGGAGACGGTGCGTGAGCATGTGGATGCTGAGAATCTGCCGGAAGAATGGACCACCTCCGGTGCAGCATCTGATAAGATGTATATGGCCGGCACGGTGGTGCTTACTGCCAGCCCATCGACGCACCCCATTGTGGAGACCAACCGCGCTACTCGCAGCGTGAAGCGTGGTTTCCGTATCGCCTTTCCCGCCTCTCGTAAAGTAGATTGAAACTCTTAAAATCCTATTTTCCTGATACCATGAAAAACATCATTACACTTATTCTTGCTGTATGCTGCTTGCTGCTGGCCGGTCAGGCTGCCGCTCAGGTGGAAGTGCGTGTGCAGCCCGTGCGCAAGGAGTTCCTTGTGGGTGAAAACGTTTCCCTGCAGGTGAAAATTGAGAACTTCACGGATCGCACCGTCTCCTTCAATAATATCCCCGGTCGCAGCTGGCTGCATTTCACCGTCATTCGTAGCGGTGAGGCTCACCCCATCAGCCCCAGCGCCATTCCGAACTTTCCCCGTCTGGAGGTGCCCCCGGGTTCATCCCGCGTGGTGACGGCTAATCTGCGCCCTTATTACAACTTGAACCGTGATGGCAGTTACAAGGTGGTGGCCACCGTGCGCATGCCTGATATGCAGACAACTTACAGCTCCAACCGTGCTTCTTTCCAGTTGGCAAACGGTGGTACGGTGCGTAACTTCGTTGTGCAGTCTCGCGGGGAGCGCCTGAACCTCAGCGTGCGTCTTCTGCGCGTGGGTGGGAAGGATTGCCTCTTTGGGCAGGTCGCGAATGCTGATACGCGCGTGGTGCTTGGCGCCTGCTACATGGGCCAGTACTTGAACTTCATGCAGCCCCGCATCGTGCTGGACAGCCGCCAGAATGTTCATGTGCTCTGTCAGGCCACGCCTGAGTACTTCTGCTATTCCATCATGGATAACCAAGGCAACCGCCGCCACTATCAGGTTATGAAGCGCACCGGCGGCCCCGTGGACCTCGTGAGTGCCTCCGGGGGAATTCGTGCGATAGGTCTGCGCCCGTATGAGCGCCCCACGGCCACCTCTGAGGGTATCATCCACTCCACATCTGACCGTCCGGATCGTAACTGATACTTACCACTGCTTCGTGCCCATATTTACTGAACCATTAACCTTTTTACAGCATCCATATGTCATCTCCCACCATTGCCATCGTCGGCCGACCAAACGTCGGTAAATCCGCCATCTTTAATCGCATGGTGGCACGCAGAATTGCTATCGTGCATGACCAGCCCGGTGTCACGCGCGATCGCCTCAGTGCTCCCTGCCGTATTACGGATTATGAAGCACTGGTGGTGGATACCGGCGGTATCGGCTCCACGCTGGATGACGGCTTCGCTGCCCGCGTGCAGGAGGAGGCAGATATCGCGCTGAACGCTGCGGACCTCATCATGTTCGTATGCGATTGCCGTGACCACCTCACGCCTATTGATAAAACTATCGCTGCCCGCCTGCACAAGGCGGATGTGCCTGTGATGCTTGTGCTGAATAAGGCTGACACGGAGAAACAGGAGCTGAACCTCGGTGAGTTCGCCGGCCTCGGCTTCAGTGATTATGTGTTCACCTCCGCCGCTCATGGCCGTGGCTTTGCTCAGCTGGCAGATAAGCTGAACCGCCACCTGAAGTCCCTCGGTGCCACTCCCGTGAAGGCCGCTGCTGAGGCGGATGCCACCCCGGAGGAAGAGCCGGACCGCGAGGAGGTGACAAAGGATTCCCCCATCCGCGTGGCTATTGTAGGCCGCCCGAATGCCGGTAAATCCTCCCTCGTGAATGCCATTCTGAATGACAAGCGCACCATCGTATCGGATGTAGCCGGTACCACGCGTGATGCTATTGATATTCCTTACACCCGCGATGAGCAGCCGTACATGCTGATTGATACCGCCGGTATGCGCCCGCGCTCCAAGCGTGATACCTCTGTGGAGGTGTTCTCCGCCATGCGCAGTGAGAAGGCCATCCGTCGCTCGGATATTTGCCTGCTCGTCATTGATATGTCCGCCGGCGTCACGCAGCAGGACCGCCGCATCGGCTCCATCATTGCCAAGGAGAGCAAGCCCTGTATCATCGTGGTGAACAAGTTCGACCTCTACTGCGCGGAGGCTCCGCTCTCCGCTCGTAAGGACGCTGTGAAGGAGCATATTAAGGAGAACCTTTTCTTCTTGGATTATGCCCCCATCGCCATCGTCTCTGCCAAGTTGGGTGAGGGTATGCCCGGTATCTTCAAATCCATTGCCCGCGTGCGCCAGGAGGCGCTGAACATGCCCGGCACCGGTGAGCTTAACCGCCTGCTGCAGCGCGCTATGGAGATGAATCCTCCCGGTCAGCACCGCGTGCTGAAGAAGCGCCTGAAGCTCTTCTATGCCACCACCGCCGTGAATGAGAAGTACACCACCATTCCCGTGCCCACTTATGTGCTCTTCGTGAATGATAAGCGCCTGCTGACGGACAGCTACGCGCAGTACCTGCGTAACACCATCCGCTCCCGCATTAAGGCCGCAGGTGTGCCGATTGTCCTTTCCCCGCGTTCCCGCGTCAGAAACGATTAATTCCCTCACGCATTTCCTGATATGAAGTTTTTCGGCACCATTTCTTTGCTTCTGGGCGCTGCTCTGGTAGCTTCCGGCTATGATTTTGTGCGGTATGAGAATGAGGCCTCACGCGCGCTGAGCGAGACCGAGGCTGAGTGCCGCCGCACGCCGGACCCTGTCGTTATGCAGCTTTCCGGGCCTGTGACAGCTGCTCAGGTGGGAAACTTGCTGAAGATGCACTTGGCGCGTGGTTTTGCGCTGCCGGGGGATTGGTTCACGAATGAGGATGGTTCCATCGTGGTGCTGCTGCGAGAGCCCGGCTGTGGAGCCATCATCCGAGAGTTCTGTGTATACCGCCTGAGCGATGGTATGTACCAGCACACCGGCACATACCGCGTGCTCTCCCGTGCCTATAACTGGAAGCCGGAAGCCACACGCTTTGAAATGGATGGCGCGGGCGTTATGGTGCTGAGATTCGTATCTTCGCGCGGCATCACCTATGATTGCCGCTTCCATCTGGATGTTCCGGTGGAAGTGTTCCGCTTGGCTCCGTCGCATGCTCCCATCACCCCCGAGGAGGAGCGCGGCGCATGCCCCGTGAACCGCTGAGCTTGCAAGCTGTTATGGGCGCTTTCCGTGAGAGTGCTCCCCATATAGCATTGACAGTTGCGCGAGGATGTGTTAAAAGAAGCTCAGCTAGTTAAAGTTCTTCATGTTTTTGAAGTTTGCGGCCTTTACGATTGCCCCGTAAAGGCTGCTTTTCTTTTGGTTTGCGAGTGAAGCCGCCGTTGCCCACCAGTGGGATCTCTCAGTAACACTGACAGGTTGTCCCCAGGTCGCCGACTCCACCCGCACAGCTATCCAAGCAGTTTTTTGGTGCTCTGTCAAGCCGGAAGTAATATAAAACGCCTTGCCGATGAGATGGCAAGGCGTTTGTTTTACCGGAAGTATAATGAGCAGCTATCCATCCGGAGATTGATGCGGTGAATAATGCTTCACCCCTGAAAATACCTTTGTAATCAGTAAAACAGATATGGAATTAATACCTGTTTTATTTGCGTTATATAAGCGATGTTAGGTATGAATCGCTTTCTGCATATTAGGATGTAAGACACCGGAAAATTGTTCAGCAAAAAATAAAAAAATATGGAGACTTTGTGCAAAAAAGTGAAAAAGCTTGCAGTGAGTCGGGGGAGGGTGTAGACTGTACGTCAGGTAAAAGCCCCAATATCAGACTATATGAGCAGAATCACGCTTGCAGGAATCGGCTGCGGGTCACGTACCCGGACGTATATGAAGTTGGCCATGGAATACCCCGAGAGGTTCCGCATCGTCGCAGCGGCGGATCCGATACGCTGCCGTGCGGAGCAGGTGCGAGATTTTGCGCCTGAAGAGGAGCGTGCTGGGGTGGAGATATTTGCGAACGCGGACGAGCTGCTTTCTCGCCCCCGGCTGGCGGACGTGGCCATCATCGGCACGCAGGATGATTACCACTTTGAGCCGGCGAAACGCGCGCTGGAGCTCGGGTATGACCTGCTGCTGGAGAAGCCGATAGCCAAGACCCTGCGTGAGGCTCTGGAGCTGCGCGATTTGGCTGAGAAGCTCGGCCGCCGTGTGGCCATTTGCCATGTGCTGCGCTATACCCCCTTCTATAACACTATCCGTGATATCATCCGCAGCGGTGAGCTTGGCCGTATCATGACCTTCAATGCGAATGAAGGTGTGGGCGCCTGGCACTTCGGGCACTCCTTTGTGCGTGGTCACTGGGGCAACAGTGAGAAATCCACCCCCATGATTCTTGCCAAATGCTGCCATGATATGGATATTCTTCATTGGCTGCTGGATGCCCCCTGCGAACAGGTGTCGTCCTTCGGTGAGCTCTCCTTCTTCCGCAAGGAAAGCCTAAGCGAGCCCCGCCCGGAGCGCTGCACGGATTGGACCGGCCCCATCGGCGAGGATCCGTGGGACGCCCGCAAGTACATTACGGATGACTCCTGCCGCCGCTGGCTGCGCATGGTGATGGATGGTGCGGAGGACGCCACACCTGAGCAGATTACGGAGTGGCTGCGCACCTCACAGTGGGGGCGTGATGCCTTCCAGTGCGGTGATAATGACCAGCCGGACCACCTCGTGGCTATTCTGCGCTATCTCGGCGGCATTACCGGTACTTTCACCATGACCGCCTTTGAGGAGGGCCGCCACCTTGAGCTGTATGGCACGAAGGCCAAACTGCGCGCCGGCGCTTTCTATAAGGAAAATGGCCCCGGTGAAATCACGATTACCGAGCATTTCACTAAGAAGATACGCAAGGTGGAGGTGCAGGAGGCCTCCGGTGGTTATGCCGGCCATGGCGGTGGTGACTGGGGGCTTGTGAGCCACCTGTATGATGATATGCGCGTGGTGAAGGACGTGAGCCTCATGACGACGCCCATTCAGGCCAGTGCTCACTCCCATGTGATAGCATTTGCTGTGGAGCATGCACGGCGTACCGGCGAGGTGGTGGATATCAAAGAGTTTGAGCGCCGCGTGCTGGCCGGTGAGCTGAATTACTGAATCTGACCCCATATGTTCTCCTTTAAGTACAGTGCTCTTCCTGCTGTGGCAGCCTTGGTGTCAACCGTGGCTGCTGCGGAGTGGGGCACGAATTATGAAGAGGCTCTCCGCCGTGCCGGTGAGCGTGGGTGCGTGGTGATGGCTGATTTCACCGGCTCTGACTGGTGCGGTTTCTGCATGAACCTGCACAGCCAAGTGCTGCACCGCCCGGAGTTCCTCTCCTGGGCCACCCGGCATTTTGAGCTGCTGGAGGTGGATGTGCCGCACCGGGCAGACTTCCCGGCTGAGCTCATGGCTCAGAACCGCGCGCTCTGCGAGAAGTACAGAGTGACGGGTTTCCCCACGGTGCTGGTGCTGGATGCTCAGGGGCGCCCCCTCGGTGGGCTCTTCGGGTTTGAAGGAGATATGGCGGAAGTACAGCGCATTCTGGGGATGGGCGTGCGTGCCGGTGAGCTCCTGCGGCATGCTGAAAGCGCGCAGGGTGAGGCAAAACTTCTTGCCATGGTGGAGGCTTGGAAGCTCATACCTGAGGAGCTTAAAGAGCTGAATCCTGCCCTGCGTGATGAAATAGCCGCGCTGGATACGCAGGATATCAGCGGCCTGCGAGCAGCGGCTGAAGCTGAGCGGCGCTTGCAGGAATGCAAGGCCGCGGCAGATGCCGCTCCTACGGATGCCGCCGCTCTGGTCATCGTGGATGCTGCGCTGGCGCAGGCTGTGCCGCAGAACCGCCGCCAGCTGCTGGAGTTGAAGTACCGCCTCCTAATCCACGGCGTGGAAACTCCCGAGGAAGTGTATGCTGCAGCTGAAGTGGCATACGCAATGATAGATGCTGACCTGCGCATCACCGCTGAGGAGAAGGAGAGCCGCAAGCGCCAGCTCAGAGGCGTTTTTGCTAATCCCTGGACATCCATTCGCCGCAGCAGAATAATTTATCGAACTCGTCCTAAACGCTAGGCCCACTTAATGCATCTCAATATATACCATGAAGAGTAAAGACATCGACAACATGCTGGCTGCCGGCCTTATCTCGCCGGAGCAGGGCATGGCCATCAAGAAGCATTTCTGCTTGGATGAGAACCGCTGGAGCCGCTGGTTGCTGTACTGCCTCATTGCGCTCGCCGGTGTGTTCATTGTGGCCGGGCTTGTGATGCTGGTTTCCGCGAACTGGGATGAAATTGGCCCGTTGGGTAAGATGCTGGTGGCCATGGAGCTGCTGGTATTCTTCTGGGTGCTTTGGTTTTTGAAGCGGAAGACCTCGCCACTGCTGGCGGAGATGTGGGGCCTATGCGGTGCCGGTATGTGGCTGGGGTGCATTGCGCTGTACGGGCAGATTTTCCAGCTGCAGAATCCCTTTGTGGAAGGTTGCACGCTTTTCTTTTCCGGTATAGTACTTCTTCCTTTTGTGAGCAGGCAGCGCTTCATCATCTGGCTGGTGATGGTATTATCTTTTGTGCAGCTCGTAGCCATGGAGGTGGAGGACGACAGTATCTTCAGCTTTGCGAATTGGATAAAAGGCTGGAAGCCTGAGTACATCATCTACGCTCTCCCTCTGCTGCTGGCTCTCTGGTGGGGGCTGGCTGAGAAGTGGCGCGTGTGCTCTGAGCGCTGGCGCAGCTATGGCTGGATGGCGCCTTTGCTGCTGCTGGTGGCGGTGAGCGTGGGGCAGGTCATGATGTACTTACCCGGTGAGATGATTAAGCTGGATGTGGTGGAGTGCGTGCTGATGGGGCTGGTTCCCGTGCTGCTCCTGCTGCTGAAGCCTCGCGGCTCCAACTGGCTTTCTTGGTGCAGCATGAGCTTGCTTATCAGCCTGCTGTTGCCCTCATGCTTGCTGTCGTGCTACCTTGGTGAGCTGGCTGATGCCGCTGTGGCGGTCGGTGGTTTGGGGGAGGACGCCGTGTTCGTCGGCTTGTGTGGTATTTCTGACTGGATGAGTCATGCCGTCGGTATCGCCATTTACTTCGGGATGGCTTCGGTCATGATGTCCTGCGGTGTACGCAGCGGCCGGGTGAGCTGGGTGAATATCGGCTCGCTCATGGTGGTATTTGCCGCTGCGGCACTGGTGGCTGATGTGCTGGGCAGCTACACCTTCTCAGGGCTTGTTCTCGTGGTGGGTGGTCTGCTGATGTTGCTTGTGGTGGTGCTGCTTGAGAAAAAGCGCCGCAAGCTGGTTAAGTCCGTTAAGAATGAAGCTATCTCTTCTCAGTCATGAAAAAACATCTTTCTCTCATTCTCGTTTTGCTCGTGGTACTTGGCCAGCTTACTTGGCTGGGTTATAATTACCATGCCCGCACACAGGAGCTGGAGGCTGCTCCCACCATCATCGTGCCCTGCATGGATTCTGATCCGCGAGATTTGTTCCGTGGTGATTATGTTACCTTTCTCTGCGGCTTTTCTTATTCCCTCACGGACCCGATTTTCAATGATGTGTTGCACTGGGATAATCTTCCACCGCGTATTTATGCGGTGGAGCAGATTAAGCCTGTTCCGGCCCGCGCTGCTACGAATCCGGATTCCGTGCTGATTACTGCTGATGATGAGTACAAGGTCATCCCGATGGCTGCTTTCTGGGTTTCCGGTGGCAAGAATGAGGCGCAGCTGGTGCGCTTGGCCAATAGAGGCTCCGCTCAGGATGTCGCCCGAGAGGGTGAGGTGCGTACAGCTGTCACAGCCCGGGTTTCCAACTTCTCCGTTCATCAGAGTGAGGAGGGCTATGTGACGGAAGTCAGTGTACGACTCATGCTCTGCGTGAGCGACTCAAACAGTACGGCTCTCTTCCGCTATTACGTGCCGGAAGGTGAAGGGGATGTGTTCCGCGCATGGCGGGAAGCTCCCGGTTCTGAGGGGCCTTTCCCCTCCGCGCGCGTGCAGACATCTGCTGAGTTAGTCTGCCGCGGTAACTCCGGCCTCGTCGTCCGCGAGCTTTATATGAACGGCATCCCTTGGCTGGAGGCTATCGACCGCATCCGCAAGGGCACCTTCCCGTTCCGGGATTGATTTATACCGGGTTATTTATACGATAAGCCTCTCTGACTCCGCGGGAGTGAGAGAGGCTTATTTTTTGCTATGAGTGAAATGATTTATCCCTTAATCTGGGCGAGTTGCTCGCGGTATTCGCGGCGGGCGCGCGCAATCTGTTCCTCTGTGGCATCCAGCGAGCGGAGGAGGAGAGCGCTGAGGGTGAGAGCCACTTCTTCCTCACCGGAGACGATAGTCTGAGCGCCGTCACTACGCATGGCGCGAGCCTGCTGCAGGTAGGTGGTGTGCGCGAGAACCTCGATTTCCGGATTCAGGGAGCGCGCCGAGGCCGCGATTTCGCGAGCGGGGGCGCCCACGGCGGTCACGATGATGGCGCGTGCTTGTTCCACCCCGGCCAGCTGGAGGATGGTGCGGCGGCGGGCATCGCCATGCATGGCGTAGAAGCCTTGGCCCGTCAGGCGGGAGACTGTGTCGATGTTCATCTCCAGCACCACCACCTCGATTTCATGCTCCTGTAGAATACGCGTGATGATTTCGCCGCAGGGGCCATAGCCCACCACGATGACGCGGTCCTTCTGCGGGGAGGGGGCGGGCACGGCGGAGGAATCCGTCTTTCGCTGGCCGATGCCGCGCTCCTCCATCTTGTGAATGAGAGCGGGCACATAGCGGAAGAGCAGTACATTAACGGTGATGGTGATGATGGCCACGCCCGTGATGATGTTCACGGCGCTTGCCGGCAGCAACCCGAAGCGCTCACCGGCCACAAGGGCGGCCAGAATGAAGGAGAACTCACCAATCTGAGAGAGCGAGGTACCTACCACCACGCCGAGGCTTCCCGGGCGGCGCAGCAGGCGGATGACGCCGTAGGCGCTGATGGGTTTCCAGAGAAGAGTCAGGGCGAGTGTGCCCAGCGCCAGCTGCCAGTGCTCCAGCAGTCCCATGAAATCAAAGCCCATGCCAACGGATACGAAGAAGAGCACGGCAAAGGCATCACGCATGGGCAGGGCGTCCGCCGCGGCTCGGCTGGCAAACTTACTCTGTCCCACTACCATGCCGGAGAGGAAGGCGCCGAATACCATGCTGGCATTGAACACCTCAGCAGAGAGCACAGCCACGCCCAGCGCGATGGTGAGCACGGCAAGGGTGAAAAGCTCGTTCGAGTTGTTCCGTGCAATGAAGGTGAGCACTCGGGAAATGATGTACTTGCCCACGAAGGCCACGCAGAACACCATCAGCGCCAGCTTCCATACCATCCCCCACAGCGCAGAGCCTAAATCATCCGCGCAGAATACGGCCTTACCCCCGCCTTCAGGCAGGATGAATACCGCCGGCAGCAGTACCAGAAGGACGATGGTGAAGATATCCTCCATCACCAGCCAGCCCACAGCTGTGTGGCCGCTCGGGGTGTGCAGCAGGCGGTTGTCCTCCAGCACGCGGGTGAGCACCACAGTACTGCTCACGCACACGCACATGCCGAAGAGCAGGGCTGCCACCCAGTCCGCACCGGGCGTGAGCCAATGGTACACCAAGGCACCGCTTCCCGTCCACAGCGTCATGCATATCAGCGAGCCCGGTACTGCCACTTTCCGCACCGCCAGCAAATCTTTGAAATGGAAATGAAGGCCAACACCGAAAAGCAGAAGCACCTCGCCGATGTGCGCAAACTCGTGCATCACTTCGTGCGGGTCCTCCGTCAGCCCCCACCACGGCTGGGCTGCAAGCATGCCCGCCAGCAGATACCCCACCAAGGGTGATAACTTTATCCGCTGGGCTATCATGCCCAGTACCAGAGCAAGTATTAATCCAAGAGCTAGTGTTCCTATCATTTTTGTAGTGATTTATGGCGGTTGAAAGTTGAATGAGATAAAGCTGGTTTTATTATCCGATTACTCCATGACGCGGGCCCAGAGGACCTTGAGGTAACGGCCTTCCGGGTAAGTGGAAAGGAAGGGGTGATCCCAACCGGGGCCGGTCATTTCCAGAATCTGGAGGCGGCGGCCGAGGCGCTGAGCTGCTTTGATAACGGTTTTCTCGAACTCGCCGGGGCTGAGCAGGCCGGAGCAGGAGCAGGTCACGAAGAGGCCCCCGCGGCGCACGCACTGCAGGCCGAGCATGTTCAAATCATTGTACTTCTTCAGGCCTTCTTCCTTTTCCTCATCACGGCCGAGCACGAACTTGGGCGGGTCCAGCAGCACGACGTCGAACTGCTTACCGTTGCGCACCATCTGGCGGGCGTACACGAAGGCATCCGCGTGCACGAAGTCGATGCGCAGCGGACCACCAGCGGAGTTGATGTTGGCATTGCGCTTAGCCATGAGGATGGCCTTTTCATCCAAGTCCACAGCGGTGACTTCCTTGGCCTTGCCATGAAGCTTGGCATGGATGGAGAAGCCGCCGGAGTAGCAGCAGAGGTCCAGCATGGTCTTGCCCTCCACGAGGCGGGAGAGCTTCAGGCGGTTATCACGCTGGTCGCAGAAGAAACCGGTCTTGTGCCCCTGAGCAAAGTCCACTTCAAAGTTTACATCATTCTCTACGATGCGGACGCGGTGTACGGGCTCGCTGGGAGGAGCGGTGGTGGGGTCTATGCCCTCCATGCGGGCTATGGAATCATCCACCGAGATGACATGGCGCGTGGTGCCGCAGAGCTTGTGGAGCAGGGGGAGCCAGCTGCCGAGACGCTGCCATACGCCGAGGGTGGTCACTTCCAAGCTGAGCACATCAGCATAGCGGTCCGCGATGAGGCCGCCGAGACCATCCGAATCACCATGGATGATGCGGTAGGCGGATGTGGTGTCATCCAGCTTGCAGTCCTTGCGGCGCCAGTTGACGGCGCGGCGCAGGGATTCTTCCAAACGGGCCTCAGTGAGAACCTCCGGGCCGTGGTAAAGCATGCGCAGGGGGGTACGGCTCTGCGGATTCCAGAAACCGCCGCCGAAGAGCTCCCCGTTTTTATCATACACGTTGATGAGCCCACCGGCCACGGCATCAGGGCTCACGGCGCCGAGCATACGGGGGAAAACTGCCGGATTATACGTGAAATACTTGAGCTGCACCCAAGGGCGAACCCAGTTCTCGCTGCCTTCCGGGGCTTCGGCACTCTTGAAAGCGCGGGGAGCTGAGGCGGCGGGGCGGGGCTTTCGGTCGCTGTAGCGGGGTCTGCGGTCGTTGTTATATTTCTCGTTCGGCCTTTTCTGCTGCATAGCGCCAGTTTACACGCTTACGCGCGCGATGTCAAGCTATTCATCAGCGTTCAGTCCGGAGGAAATTCCGCTGAAGAGGCTACCGAGGGATGACAGGCCCGCGCCTATGGCCTGAACGCCGGATTGGCGGGCGGCTTGGCGAGTTTGCCAAGCATTCAGGGCTCCCTGCTTGCGGACGGAATCGGCATCATGGAGGGCGTTGTTAGCGTTCGCGGTGATTTCATCCTGCAGGCGTGTGGCGAGGTCGCGCTCACGCACGGCGATGGAGCCCTCAGCCAGAAGGTTGGAGCCGGCGGCATCTGCTCGGGCTGAGGCTAGGCGGCTGTTAGCATTACGAGCGGCGCGGCGTTGGTTCTCGGCGGCGGTATCTTCCATGGCGGAAGCCTGCTGATTGGCGAGTTGCTGCTGCTGGGCCGCGGTAGATTTCAAGGCTTTTCCCTGCTGGTGGTAGGTATAGGCCTGCAGAACTTTTGGTGCAATGGCGGCGGTGGTGGCTAAGGCGGTGCTGAATCCCATAACAGCGCAAGCATAGTGCGGCTGCCGCTCTTCCGCAAGGGGAAAAATGCTTGGCCGCGCCCGTTCAGCCCAGCGGGCTGAGGTCCGTGCCGTCCGGCAGCTCAGCCAGTTTAATGCGGCCTGAGGCGCCATGCGCGATGCTGACGCCGCTCTTGGGGAGGCCGAGCGTCTTGGCAAGGAAGGCTTCAATTTCCTTGTTAGCCTTGCCGTCAATGGGCGGAGCGGCGATTTTCAGCTTGAGCACGCGGCCCACCTGCGGGTAATCATCCTCCCAGCCGAGAATTTCATTTTTACGGGCACCGGGGGTTACTTTCAGGGCGAGTTTCATGAGCGTTCGGAGGGGGTGTGTTCTGCCAGAAGTGCTGCGACCACGGGCAGGCGGGTGAGGGTTTTGCCGCTGGCAGCGGCGGTTTCGGAAGTGGGTAAATCACGCGTGGTGTGGATGCCTTCCGTCAGCAGGAAAGGCAGGAGTAGCACGTGGGATGAATGCATGCTGCGCAGCACATCAGAGGCTTCCGGTGCTTGGCTGAAGTAGCCGCAGGCTACCTCTGTGCCCGGCAGTAGCTCGCGCAGGCGGCGGCAGAAGAGTGCAGGCTCAGGCGGGGCTTCGGAAAGAGTGGAGCCGTGCGCCACCACGAGAACGCCGCAGTTTTCATTCAGGAGTGGGCGGATGTGGGCAGCGGCTGCTTTTGCGAGCCAAGGGGAGGCGCCCAGCACGGGCTGGTAGTACAGCGTGGGGCAGGGAAGATGGCGTGAGGCGTATGCCTCATTGATGGCATGCTCCAGCTTGGCACCACTGGAGTGGCCGCTGAGCATGAACATGGGGTACACCAGCACCGGGGCTCCGGCGGGGGGCAGCTCGCTGGTGGACAGATTCCCCAAGTGGCAGCGGTATACCCGGGCGGAGGGCATGCGGATGCCCGGAGGATTCAGCTGCAGCCCACGCTCATTGTAGCTCACCACGAGGTAGTAGCGCCTCCAGCGCCTGTGCCGCAGGAAGAGAATGAGACCCGTGGCAATGACGGAGAGCTGCGCCACGCCGAAGTGGAAGTAGATGAGATGGCGCAGGTGCGTGGCCTCTTCCACGGGCAGGGTGGGCGCCGCCAGCGCGTGGCCGCAGTACACGGAGCCGCACAGCGCGGTGAGGAACATCACGGCACAGAGGCTCAGCAGAATCGGGATGAGGTGGCGGCGCATGGCGGGCGGGGTTCTTTATAAATCGGGCGCGGCTGGGTGCCGCGCCCGTGAATGGTATAAGGTATTTTATAAAGTTTAATATTTTTTTAGGTGTAAAATTTCGTTCAATTAAAATACTTTGTCCTTTATA
>CALABM010000140.1 GCA_937885815.1 uncultured Verrucomicrobiales bacterium
CAACTTCTACTGTAAAGTCAACGTGGCCCGGTGTGTCGATTACATTGAAAGTGTGATCTTTCCATTGAACCTGTGTTGAAGCAGATGCAATTGTAATACCACGTTCTCTTTCAAGTTCCATGTTATCCATTACGGCACCAACACCGTCTTTTCCGCGAACTTCGTGGATTGCGTGAATTTTGTTACATACAAAGATAAGCGACTCTTATCAAAATTCAAAATTAAATTAGAAGAAATTTTAGGCCGAGTGTCACGCAAAATAAAAAAACAGCAGAACCGAAGTTCTGCTGCCCTGAATGAAGCGTTATGCGCGGCTCTTACACCTCCGGGAGAACTGCGGGAGTCTCAGCGGGAGCGGGGGTCTCCTCCACGGCGGGAGCAGGTGTCTCAGCGGGAGTTTCAGTAGTGAGGTCAGCCAGATTAATTTCGGGAGCGGGGGTAGTCTGAGGCTCAGTTGCCTGCTCGGCAGCGGCTTCAGCCACAGGCTGCTCAGCAGTAGCAAGGCCGGACTTCTTGTTCTGATAATCACGGTTCATCAGCACCGCAAGCACGAAGCAGAGAATCATGAAAAGAGAGCCAAAGAACACAGTGCCCTTCTTCAGCACGTCGGTAGTCTGAGCACCGAAGGCCTGATCTGTCATTTGAGCACCGAATGCGGCACCAAGCCCTTCTTGCTTGGGACGCTGCATCAGCACAATGAGCAGCAGCAGCGCACAAACAATCATCAAAAGGGCGAATACGATGTAAATAGATGCAGTGAGTAACATGGCGTTGATTTTATCTTAAAATTAGGGATTTGTAAAGTATTTAGGCAATAATTTCGTTAAGTTCATTGCAAACGATGCGTTTGGGGACAATAGGCTTATCATCCAGGGCAAAACTCATGATAACGACACGCTCACCGGCCTTGATAAGATGAGCTGCGCCACCATTAATGATAATCTGTCCGGTACCGGGAGGCCCAACAAGCACATAGGTTTCAAATCTGTTACCACTCGTAACCGAGGCGACCAGCACCTTTTCCCCGGGCCAGAGTCCGGAGGCCTCCACCAGGTCCTGAGGTATTTCAATGCTACCTTCGTACTCCACATCGCCACGGGTTACCATGGCTCGGTGAATCTTCGATTTAAGCTGAGAAACAAGCATAACGAGAATTATTACGGCCCGATATGAAACTACTTTTCACAGTAAATGTCAATCACAAACACACATTTTCCCACGTTATGCCACACCTAAACGAGCGCATATCGGGCATGCGGGCTTGCACCCACGGGCCGGGCAATACTCCCGCCCCCACAAAACGAACTGAACATGCAAGCGGTTCCAGCTCTCTTCAGGGAAAAGTTTCTTCAAATCAGCCTCCACCTTTTCCACCGTCTTTCCCCTGCTGAGACCCCAGCGGCGAGCAAGGCGAAAAATGTGAGTATCCACGGGAAAAGCTGGAAGTCCGAAGGCCTGAGCCATCACGACACTAGCCGTTTTATGCCCAACGCCGGGAAGGGCCTCCAGTTCTTCAAAAGAGGCAGGAACACTTCCGCCATGATTCTCAACAAGCATCTTGGCAGTCGCCACGAGTCGTTTTGCCTTTGTTTCCGTGAGCCCACAAGTGGCGATATACTCGCGCACTTGCTGCCAGCTCATGGCGGCCATGGCCTGCGGAGTGG
Source organism: uncultured Verrucomicrobiales bacterium (assembly GCA_937885815.1). GTDB lineage: Bacteria > Verrucomicrobiota > Verrucomicrobiia > Verrucomicrobiales > Akkermansiaceae > Akkermansia. Next base: position 1,665 of record CALABM010000140.1, read on the forward strand.
GAGCCGCGGCAAAGAGAGCAGGAGTCACCTTGTTCACGCGAGCATCCGTACACTGAGCAGAGAGCATGACTGCCACCAGCAGAGTAAACTCATCCGTATGGTGCAAAGGGCATCCCGGTTCAGGGAATGCCCTTTGTAGCTCGGAAAACACAATAGCGGCTTTCTCAGCTCGTATCATAAACTACGGTAGTAACCTCAGCTGATTATCGCCTCATATTGCTCAGCGGCCCAAGCACGGCGTTACCTTCCTGTTCCGTTACTCGGCTCCAGGAACGCTGAGTAGCAGAGCTACCTTCCGGCCCTACGACAGGACGAGAATTCGGCGGCACCATGGAAACAGAGCGTTGACAGGAAACTGCACAAAGAGCACTGAGCAGCACAGCGGATATGGCAATGTATTTCATATATTTGTTATCAGGGTTGATATTTAGATGTAAAGCCCGCCGCATACCACAAGGGCAGGCGGCGGAGCTGATATTCAAGTTGTAGAAGAATGAGCTGTCATCAGGAGCCAATGGGCTTCTGCACGAACACGCGGTCACCCACTTCGAGCACCACACCGGCGGGAAGTTCCTCGGAGTTGTACTCAGCAATCACCTGACCATTGGACACGCTGGTGATGCGGAGAGTTGCAATCAAAGTACCGCCACGCTTCACAATGAGCGGAGTCGTATCACCGGCAACAAGACCACTGTCACGGCCAACGCTAATTACCACAAACTTCCAGCGAGTATCCACGGCAAGGATGGAGAACTCATCATCATTCTTGCGGTACTCTTCTTCGAAACGGCGATTTGCAGCATCCAGACGTGCCAGCTCAGCAGTCTCATTAGCCACGCGGCGGGAAGCGGCATCTCTCACCGTCACCTTCTCCTCAAGCTCAGTAGTAAGCACCTCGGCGCGCTCACGCTCACTGGTAACCGTCTCAGCAAGTGTAGCCACGGCTTCAGACACATCGCTCACATTTGAAAGCGCGGGAAGAGAACGGAAGTAAGCCAGGAGGGCGTCCATCTCAGCCTGATATGCAGCCTGATTAGCACGGGCTTCCTCCACCTTTGCCAGCATATCGGTAAGCTTGCCCTGCTCTTCCTCGAGAACCTGCTCGGCAGCGGCCAGAGATTCCGCAGAACGCTGAAGCATAATACCTGCCTGTGCGCTGGCTTCCAAAGCGGTCTTACGCTCGGTTGCTGCTGTAGCCATCGTAGCATCGAGAGCCTGATTAGCAGCTTTCAGACCACTGGTGCCGTCGGCACCGCCAACCACGCCCACAACGAGCTTCATCGTTGTCTGCTGATGGGAGGAATACATCCAGCCGGCAACACCCAGCCCCAGCGTAGCAATAATTGTAATGAGAGGTACAATTTTCATATATCGAGAGATGTAATATTAGTTGTTGCGGACGGATACCACCTTATCACCCACTTCCACGCGCTCGCCGGTCATCATGGTGCTGTACACCACATCGCAACTGGCGCGATTGGATTCCACGAGAGTTACGTTCAACTCACAAATCTTCTTGTCACCACGCATCACAGCCAGACGGGAACCAATCACGATACCCTTGTCAATACCGGCGTCAAGAATGATGTAATCCCACTGGCGGTCAGCTGTAAGCACGCGGCAATTAAGCTCGGGGGGAGAGATACGAGCCTGACGATCCTGAGCCAGCTTCTTAGCTGCAGCAATAAGCCCCTGAAGACGCTCGCTCTCGGCGCCATAAGCAGCAATCGCAGCATCAGCCTGAGCATTTTCCTGCTCGAGACGAGCTACATTCTGCATCAGCTCCTGAACAGCAGCGGAAATTTCTTCTTCCGTAGCGGAATCAGCGTCAAGGTTAACAATGGGAGCCACCTGGCTCATAGCCTCAGTCTTCTCCCGGCGAAGGCGTTCAATATCCTGAGTGAGGGTTTCATACGTACTGGTAGCTGTAGCAAGCTCACCCTGAACACGCTGAGTCTCAGACTCAACCTCGGCCTGACGATTCTCATTTTCCACCTTCTGCTGCTCAAAAAGCTCCTTTCGGTACTCTGCGTAGGCGCGAATGGTGCGATCCAAGGCAATATTCTTCTGCTTATTAACAATCTGATCTACCTGAACCTGAATAGCCGCGATTTCTCCGCTGGGTGCTGTCAGTGCCCCATGATTCATCGAGAAGAGATATGAGGCGCCCAGAAAGAGCGTTACTGAGCCAATGATGATGTATTTCCACATGGTGTAAGTAATTTGAAAATGTTCGATATATCTTTTACACCAGAAAACGCCTCTTGGCAATCAAAAAAGCAACATTGCACCAATTTTTCTTCTTTTTTTACTTACCGCACATCATCCACTGACAAAAAGCGCCGCGTTTTCACCCCATAACGGGCAAAAACGCGGCGGATTTAATAACTTCTACCTTGGCTGTTATCAGGCTTCCTGCTCAGCGGCCTCCTTAGCCTTGCGGTCACGGGCTGCAGCACGCATGGACATCTTCACACGGCCCTTGTCATCAATGCCGATGCACTTGGCGGTGACGATATCACCCACCTTAACCACATCCTCAGTCTTCTGGGTGCGGCCTTCGGCCAGCTCAGAGATGTGAATGAGGCCATCCTTACCGGGCAGCACTTCCATGAAGGCACCGAACTCCTTCGTGGAAACAATCTTACCCTCGTAAGTCTCACCAACTTCAATCTCCTTGAACATGCGGTCAATGAGGTAAAGAGCACGCTCCACACCCTCCTGGCGGCTGCCATAGATGCGCACGGTACCATCCTCCTCAATGTTGATATCAGTACCGGTCTCGGCCTGAAGAGCCTTAATGTTCTTACCGCCGGGGCCAATAAGCTCACCGATGCGATCCTGCGGAATGCTGGTGGACTCGATACGGGGAGCATTCGGGCTGAGCTTCTGGGGAGCGGAGATGCAAGCATTCATGGTCTCGAGCACCTGCAGACGGCCCTTGCGTGCCAGATGAATAGCCTCCTCAAGGATGTAGAGAGGAATGCCGGGCAGCTTCAAATCCAGCTGATAACCGGTCACACCGGCCTCAGAACCGCAGAGCTTGAAGTCCATGTCGCCATAGAAGTCCTCAGAGCCGATGATGTCCAGCAGAGTCTCATAGCGCTTAGGCTCACGGTCACCCTCATTCTCAAACTCAGTCACAAGACCCACGGAGATACCGGAAACAGGGCGCTTGAGCGGCACACCTGCTGCCAGCAGGGAAAGAGTGCCGGCGCACACGGAAGCCATGGAGGTGGAGCCGTTGGACTCCATAATCTCGGAGCTCACGCGGATCGCGTAGGGGAACTCATCCTCGGAGGGCACCACGGGAGCGATGGAGCGCTCAGCCAGGGCTCCGTGACCGATTTCACGGCGGTTCTGACCACCAAAACGGCCGGTCTCACCCACAGTAAAGGGAGGGAAGTTGTAGTGCAGAATGAAGCGCTTCTCATCCACAGAACCGGTGTAGTTATCCAGATACTGCTTCTCCTCCATGGGAGCGAGAGTAGCAAGGCACATGGACATAGTCTCACCGCGAGAGAAGAGAGCGGAGCCGTGCACTACTGCGGGCAGCACATTTACCTCAGCGGAGAGGGGACGCAGCTGCTTAATGGCGCGGCCGTCAGCACGCTTGCCCTGCTCCATGATGGAGATACGGAAAGCCTTCTTCTGAATGTACTCGAACACCTGCTCCACGTCGAAATCAGTAGCCTCGGGATAAGTCTCCTTAATCTTGGCCTCCACCTCATCACGGAGAGCGCCCACCTGCTTCTGGCGCTGAATCTTGTTCGGGGCATAGATGGCGTCCTCAATGCGATCACCGGCCACCTGATAACCGATTTCCAGCAGCTCAGGCTTGGCAAGGGTAAGCTCGTACTCACGAGTGGGCTTGCCGCACAGGCCACGCAGCTCTTCCTGAGCGGCGCAAATCTTAGCCACGTTCTCCTGAGCGAAGCGCAGAGCGGCGATGAAATCCTCCTCAGGCAGCTCGTTAGCGGAGCCTTCAATCATGATAACCTGATCCTTGGAACCGGCATATACGAGGTCGAGGTCAGATTCCGTGCGCTGGCTGTTGGTGGGGTTGATAACGAACTCACCATTAATGCGACCCACGCGCACAGCGCCCACGGGCTCAGCAAAGGGAAGGTCAGAGATAACACAAGCGGCAGAAGCACCGTTGATGCTCAGGATATCGGGCTCATTCTCACCATCAGCGGAAAGCAGAAGGGAAATGACCTGAGTGTCGTAGAAGTAACCCTTAGGGAACATGGGGCGCAGAGGACGGTCCGTCATGCGGCATGTCAGAATCTCCTTCTCAGTGGGACGACCCTCGCGCTTGAAATAACCGCCGGGGAACATACCTGCAGCAGCGGCTTTCTCCTTGTATTCCACGGAAAGCGGGAAGAAGGTCTGGCCGTCCTTAATCTTTGTGGCACTCACAACGGTGACAAGCACCACAGTATCACCACAACGAACAGTCACAGCGCCGTCTGCCAGGCGGGCAATCTTGCCGGTTTCAATTGTGATGGGGTTGGCGCCAACGGCGCACGATACGGAATGTATACTCATTATATTCTTTTTCTATCTTCTTGCCGGTTCCAGTCTGCACCTCAGGGAGCCGGTACCGGCGCTTTCTCCCCTTGGCAAGGCGCGGAGCTCTCGAGCAGCTCCGCCTGTCACCACGCACAAGCAGCCATACAGCCACACACACGTGGTCGCGGCCATTCTACACATTCTCAAGCCTCAGCGCAAGCCCAAAATGCACACTGAGCTTCTGCTTCCACAAAAAAAAGCGCTTTCCGGCAAGAAAGCGCTCCGAAAATGATGAAATGGGGATTATTCCCCCTGAGGAATATCCGGCAACTCCGGCTTACTCGCCATACAGCACAGCGCCAATGTCACCAGCGTCAGCAGCTGAGCCACCACCCCCACAAAAGGTACAGGCAGCAAAGCCGCCAAAGGCGCAAGAACCCACCACACGCTCTGCCCGGCATCCCGCAGGCGGCGCACGGTCGCACTTATAGTAGGCAGCAATACAAGCACCCCCATCACACAAGCCGCCACAAGCCCAACAATAGGCCAAGTAAAATCATGATTTCCCGCCGCCAGATACTCTTCACTCAGCTCCTGCACAATCTGCACCAGATATTCCTCCAAATCAATTGAGGCAGGATTGACTCGTGCCGTAAGCAAATCCAGTATTCGCGAATCTTCCAGCATGAAGCGGTAAAACTTCATGAACTCCACAAACGCCGGAAGCAATAACAGGAAAATAAGCAGATGCGTGGCAATAACGAAATTCCAGAAACTCGCGCGCGTCATGCGCCCGCGAAAACACACATAGCCACGAAACCCTTCCGCAAGTGCTTTAAATGCATTCATGATATCAGCTAAGCGGATTAATGACAGGGCGCACAGGTATACCACGCTCAGCAAAATATTCCTTTGCCTGAGCCACCGTATACTCCCCGAAGTGGAAAATGGAGGCAGCCAGCACGGCATCCGCCTTACCCAGCTGCAGCACATCCACCATGTGATCCAGATTCCCGGCACCACCGCTGGCAATAACAGGTATACGCACAGCCTCGCTCACACGGCGAGTCAGTTCAATATCATAGCCGTTCTTCGAGCCATCCGCATCCATACTGGTGAGCAGAATCTCGCCAGCCCCGAGCCTCTCCACCTCTCGAGCCCACTCAATAGCATCCAAATCCACAAAGTTACGGCCACCATGCGTTGAGACCTTCCACTGGGTATCACTCCAGCGCTTGGCATCAATAGCCACCACCACGCACTGGCTCCCGAAAGCATTTGCCCCCTCACTCACCAGCTCAGGGCGATGAATGGCTGCCGTATTCACGGAAACCTTATCCGCACCGGCATGCAGCATGCGGCGCATATCCTCCACGGTGCGAATACCGCCACCCACCGTCAGAGGCATGAAGCACTGAGCAGCCGTACGCTGCACCACATCCACCATCGTAGCACGGTGATCACTACTGGCTGTAATGTCTAGGAATACAAGCTCATCCGCCTGCTGGCGGTCATAAGCGATAGCGCATTCCACAGGGTCACCGGCATCCCGCAGATTCACGAAATGCGTACCCTTCACCACGCGACCATTGGTCACGTCCAGACACGGTATGATTCTCTTGGCCAGCATATCTAGCCCCCATTGTACCAGCTACTCCCCGCTTTTGCAAGCCTGAGAACAGAGTGAACTTATTTTATATAGTACCTTCAGCGTAGGACAGCCTCAGCACCATCACAGCACCAGCTCACCACCCTTCATGCGCCAGCGCACCAGCTTGCTAAGCAGCTGCAAGTGCACATCCGGACAATCCGCCGGAGAACAGAGCAGAGCCACACAATCAGCAGAATCCTCCCCCCACGCAACATCCTGCCCGTGGGCTATGTATACAACGGATTCCGATAAGACTTCCACTCGAGCATGCGGCACCGCCAAACCACGGCCCAGATACGTGGACTCCGCAGCTTCACGCTCCAAAGCAGCAGCCACCACCTCATCCACCAACCCGGGAAAACAAATACCGGCCACCTCACGCGCCATCAGGCTTACCACTTCCTCACGCGTCAGCCCCTGCGGCAATTCACTACTCCGGTTCAGCAATTTAACTCCAGTACGTTCCGTATTCATGCTCAGACGGGTGGCTACAGTACCAGATACCCCTTCTCTTCACAAGTGACAACTGTGTCTTAAAGCACAAAAAAGCAAAAACGCCCTGCGAAAGTTTCCGTACTTTTTACTATTGCCAAAACGGCGCCCGGCTGATACAATATGCTCAGCATGAAAATAGCAGTTATCGGAAAAGGCGGGCGCGAACAAGCGCTGGTAGAGACTCTGGCAGCAAGCCCCTGCAAGCCGCAGATGTTCACATACCCCGGCAGTGATGCCATTAAGCAGACGGCCACCCCCATCCCGGCCGGCAGCTTTGATGAGCTCATCTCTTGGCTCGTGGATAACAAAATTGACCTCTGTGTGGCAGGCGAAGAAAGCTACCTCGTGAAGGAGGACGGCTTGGCAAACCGCTGCGTGGCTGCAGGCATTCCCTGCTGGGGCCCGCAAAAGGAGAGTGCCCAGCTGGAGGCCAGTAAGGAGTTCGCCAAGGAGTTCCTCGTACGCCACAACATCCCCACCGGCAAAGCCACCGCTGTGGCTGATTATGATGCTGCTATCGCCGCCATTGGCGGGCAGTACCCCACCGTGCTGAAGTTTGATGGCCTGGCCGCCGGTAAAGGCGTGGCCGTGTGCCCGGATGCCGCCTCTGCCGAGGAGTTCCTCAGTGAGGTATTCATCGAGAAGCGCTTCGGTGAAGGCCGCCTACTGGTGGAAGAATTCCTCACCGGCCCGGAGATTTCCATTTTCGGCGCCATCTGTGATGACAAGTACCTCATCCTCTGCCCGGCACGCGATTACAAGCGCCTGCAGGATGGTGATGAAGGCCCGAACACCGGCGGCATGGGTGCCGTGGCCTCCCGCCAGCTCGCCTCCCCGGAGCTTATCAAAACCATCGAGGAAAGCATCGTGGCTCCCACAGTAAAAGGCCTGCAGGCAGATGGCCTGCCCTACCGTGGCTTCCTGTACTTCGGCCTCATGCTCACCCCGCAGGGCCCCAAAGTCATCGAGTACAACTGCCGTTTCGGTGATCCGGAGTGTGAAGCTGTAATGCCCCTGCTGCGCGGCGACTTGGCCACCTTCTGCCTGAACGGCGCCAAGGGTGAGTTCACTCCTGAGCTTATCTCCTTTGATGAAGGCTGGAGCGTATGCTGCATTCTGGCCAGCGCCGGTTACCCCGCCTCCGCCCACAGTGGTGACCTCATCAGCGGGCTGGATGCCTGCGGCGCCCGTGTGTTCCACTGCGGCACCAAAAAGACGGATGCCGGCTGGGTGACCAACGGCGGCCGAGTTCTGGCCATCGTGGCTCAGGGTGCTACCCTGGACGAAGCTCGCACACTCGCTCATGCTGAGGCCGCTAAGGTAGACTTCGATGGCAGTCAGCGCCGCAGCGACATCGCTTACAAGAACATGTAACCACCCCTTCCCCCAAGTGCGCCTTCAGGGCGCACTTGTTTTTTATTCTCTTACCGTTTAGATACCATGACAGAACAAGCACTAGATTTCCTCTCCACCCTGCTGGATACCCCCTCCCCCACCGGCATGGAAATGGACGCCCAGCGCCTCTGGGCCGAATACATGAAACCCTTCACTGATGAACAGCAGTGTGATGCTTACGGCTCCACTTGGGCAGTACTGAAAAGTGACAAAAAGGATGCTCCCACCCTCATGCTGGATGCCCATGCAGATGAAATCGGCTTCTCCATCCGCTACATCACGGAGAGCGGCTTTGCCCACGTTGAACGCCTCGGCGGCTCGGATGTAGCCATTGCCCGCGGCCGCCGCTTGCGCTTCTTCGGTACGGATGGTGAAGTCATCGGCGTTATCGGCAATACCGCTATTCACATCCGTGATGATGGCGACAAAGCCCCGAAGGTATGGGATTTATATGTAGACTTCGGCTGCAATAGCCGCGAGGAAGTAGAAGCTCTGGGCCTGCGCGTGGGTGACCGCGGCGTATACTGTGATGGCCCGCTCATGCTCAATGACGGCAAGCGCCTCGTCTGCCGTGCGCTGGATGACCGCCTCTGCGGCTTCATCCTCGCTGAGACCGCCCGCAAGCTGAAGGAAGACGGCATCAAGCCCGAGTGGAATATCGTCTTCGCCAATACCGTGCAGGAAGAAGTAGGCTGCATTGGTGCCGCCATGCTCACCTACCGCATCCGCCCGAACGCCGCCATCTGTCTGGACGTCACGCACGCCACAGACACCCCCGGACTGAATGCCGCCCGCTACGGTGACGTGAAGCTCGGCAAGGGTGGCTGCCTCTGCTTCGGCCCCGCCTGCCATCCGAACATCAATGCCCGTCTCGAACTCGTGGCGGATGAAGCCGGCATCCCCATGCAGCGAGAAACCAGCGGCCGCACCACCGGCACAAATACGGATCAGATTTTCCGCTCCCGCAGCGGTGTCCCCGCCACGAACCTCTCCCTCCCCCTGCGCTATATGCACAGCCCGGTGGAAACAGCGGACATGGCAGACGTGCAATCCTGCATCGACTTGCTCACCGCTTTCATCAAGTCACTGAAAGTGACGGATGATTTCTGCCACAGGCTCTAATTCAATTATTCAGCACTTTCCGGGCTGCGCCTCCTCCCAAAGGCTCAGCCCGGCACTTCTTCAAGGGCAGCCATCCACCATAACAAATCTTATCCACCCTCCAAAGCTGAGCCGCATGTTCATCTCAGTCATTACCCCACCCTCACTGCATCAAGTTTTTTGTATTCTGCCCTACTTTTTTCTTGACTCCTTACATCAGAATGATAGACTGGCAATACAATCTTCACACATACCATATAAATCATGAAAAAGATTTTCGTTCTTTGCACGGCTGCTGCAGCACTTCTCTCCGGTCTCACAAGCTGCGGTGGTGGCGGTGGTGATAACAACCAGGGCTTTGTGGATGCCAAGGCTTTCGCCGCCGGCGCAGGTTTCAAGCTTCTGGGCAACCCCTCCTTCATCATTGTACCTAACATCGTTACTGAGGTAGAAGGCGACGTCCCCGCCGGCTCTGACGGCGTAATTTCCAAGCCCGAGTTTGTAATTCCCGGCACCGGCAGCCCCGCCGAGGAAGACAACCCCGAAACTCCGGATGTTGATGAATCCCGCCCCGCAGTCGAGCCCGATTACTACGAGCCCATTGGCAAGACCGAATACGTACAGCGCCGCGTTGGCCCGGATGGCAAAGGCTCCTACAATGCCATCATCACCTACACAATGACCGCAGAGGACGTTGGCGTTGCCAAGATTTCCTTCAGCGGCGCCGCCTTGGATGACGAAGACCTCATTAAATCCATGGGCATCAATGCCGCAGAAAACGACAACAACAACTGGGGCAACGGCGGCAACAACGGACAGACGCTCGACCGTATGACCCTTAACGATCTGGGCGCAACGAACGTCACCATCTACTTCAACTTCCGCACCGGTACTGCTCAGGTTATCATCACCGCCAGCGGCGTGAATGTGGAAGGCGATAACGACGATGACGATGAGAACGATGGTGGCTACACCCCCGTTGAAACCGTGCTGACCGCTTCCAGCGTGCCCTTCATCGTGGTTCGCTAATAAATCCGAACAGATTCTTTTCAGAAAACCGCAGAGAGCCTAGCTCCCTGCGGTTTTCTTCATTTCACACTTTCACCCGAAGTTCAAGTTATTAACAAAGGGCTTGCCAAGCCCAGAGGAGTAGTGTATAATGCGCGCCATGAGCGCTGATATTCAGGTATACACGGGTGGTCCCTGCATGTGCAACGGCTATCTGGTGAAGTGTGGCACGGACTATGTGGCCGTTGATGCCCCGCTTGGTTTCGCCACTTGGGTGGCAAAAAAACTGCCTGAAGGCGCACAGGTGACAGACCTCCTCATCACCCACCAGCACTTCGACCACGTACAGGGTGTGGCAGACATGGTAAAAAAATATGATTGCCGCGTGCACGCCTGCATGCCCTACAGCCGAGAGCTCACACTGGAAGAGCTGGCAGCTCGCAGCTGGGGCGGCGGCATGGATGTCACCCCGTTCCGGGTAGATAACGCCTTCGGCACTGCCTGCGCCACCCTGAACTGCGGCGGCAGCGAATGGAAGGTGTACTATATCCCCGGCCACTCCCCGGATGGCGTAGCCTACGAACTGGGAGACACGGAGCAGATTTTCTGCGGTGATATTCTCTTCTCCGGCGCCGTGGGGCGCACGGATTTCCCCGGCGGCAGCATGGCCTCCCTCATCCGCGGCATACGCGAGAAGCTGCTGGTCCGCCCTCACACCTGTGTGGTGCACAGCGGCCACGGCCCGGATACCTCACTGGAGGAGGAGATGCTCAATAACCCCTACCTGTAAGGCTCCGGGGCAGTACCATTTTAATAAAAACAGAACCATAACAAGATGACATTCGATGAACTGGGGCTCTCAGCCCCCATTCTGGAAGCCGTGAAAGACTGCGGCTACGAGGCCCCCACCCCCATTCAGGAACAGGCCATCCCCATCGTTCTGGAGGGTAAGGACGTCATCGGCGCCTCCCAGACGGGCACCGGCAAATCCGCCGCGTTTGCCCTCCCGCTGCTCACAAAGATTGAGGCAAATGGACTCCCTCAGGTGCTTGTATTGGAGCCCACGCGCGAACTGGCAGACCAGCTGGCAGAATCCTTCCGCACATACGCCAAGCACACGAATATCAAAGTAGCCCTTCTGTACGGCGGCGTGGGTTACGGCAAGCAGACCGAAGAGCTGAAAGCCGGCGCCGAAGTCGTGGTAGCCACCCCCGGCCGCTTGGTGGACCACTTCTACCGCGGCAACATGAAATTCAAGACCGTCCGCCACCTCGTGCTTGATGAGGTGGACCGCATGACGGATATGGGCTTCCTGCCCATCGTCCGCAAAATCGTGAATCTCTGCCCCTGGGACGGCCGCCAGACGCTCTTCTTCTCGGCCACCATGCCGCAGATTCTGCAGGGCTTCGCCAAGTGGTGCCTGACGGACCCGGTAGAAATCGCCATTGCCCGCCGCGAGGTAGCAGAAACCATCTCTCACGCCTTCTATCCCGTGGGGTTAGACCAGCGTGATGAGCTCCTGCTGGCCCTCGTAAAAGCCACGGACTTCGTGAACCTCATGGTATTCACCCGTACCCGCAAGGAGGCAGACACTGTCGCAAACATGCTCAGCAATGCCGGCTGGGGCAAGGAAGTCACCGTCATGCACTCTGATATTCCCCAGAAGGAGCGTATGGCAGCCCTGAAGGGATTCAAGGAGGATAAATACCGCATCCTTGTGGCTACGGACGTGGCCGCCCGCGGCATTGACGTCAGTGGCGTGACCCACGTGATTAACTACCGCGTGCCCGAAAATCCTGAGGACTACGTGCACCGCATCGGCCGTACCGGCCGCGCTGAGGCTCAGGGTGATGCCTTCACTCTGCTCACGGCTGATGAGATAGACTTCGCCAAGAGTGTGGAGGGCTTCATCTCCCACAAGATTGAACGCCGCAAGCTCGAGGGCTTCTCGTATGCCTACACCGCCCTGCTGGATGAAGGCGCCAAGCCCCTGCGCAAGTCCCGCCCCGCCGCCCCCAAGCGTCGCCGCCGTTAAGCTTACTCCCGGCACAGACAAATGGAACTTACCGAGCCGGATTTAAGACTCCTTGCTGTGGCGGAAGACCGCCTGACGGGCTTTCACGCGCACCCGTTTGATGAGATAGCTGCCCGCTGTGGCATGCCGACCGATGAAGTGCTAGAGCGCCTGCGCGCCCTGCTGGCCGGTGGAGCTATCCGCCGCGTGCGCCAAACCCTCCTCTCCACCAGCTTGGCAGATGGCGCGCTCGTGGCATGGAAAGTGCCGGCAGACAAAGAGGAAAGTGCTTACGAATGGCTGCGGGATAACGACCCCTTCACCGGGCACGTCGTACTGCGCAGCTGTGATACTCCGAATGCCCCCGGTGCGAATTACCGCCTGTGGACCACCCTGAAAGTTCCCACCGGTTACGGCAGCGTGGAAGAACACTGCCGACTGCTCTCCCGCCACATCAGTGCCACCGCTTTTGCGCCGCTGCCCGTGGTAGGTATGTTTGCCCTCGGTGTGGGCCATGTGCGCCGCGCCGGTCTGAAACCCGGCGACAAGCTGCCGGAGCTTCCCCGCATGCAGCGCCCCTCCCACCCCGTGCTCAGCGAGATGGAATGGCGCGTCCTGCTCTCACTGAAAGAGAGCTTGCAGCCCCATGAGCTCACCCGCAGCCCTTGGCTCGCACGCGCGGAAGCACTGGGTATCAGCCATGAGCGTTTCTGCACTATTGCCACCGCGCTGGATGAACGCGGTGTTATCGGCCGCTTCGCTACCTTCCTGGACCACACCCGTAACAAAGGCAGCCACAGCGGCACCGGCGCCGCAGGCCTCTTCCACTGGTGCGTACCTGAAGGCTTGGAAGAGCGCGCCGGCGCGGAGTGCGGCCGCCACATCTGCATGACCCACTGCTACTGGCGCAGCGGCGGTGCCCCCTTCGGCGGCGCTCAGATCATGGGCGTCACCCACGCCGCCACACGTGATGGAGTCCGCGCACACAAGGCCGCCATTGATGCCCACCTCGCCGCCTGCGGCATCCCCGTGCTCCACACAGCCACCTTCTGGAGCGAGCGTGCGGAAATACGCCCCAGCGAGATATCCCCGCTCATTTACCGCGAGTGGCTGCAGAAATTCTCCTGCCCCGAGGCCTAATCTGCTAAGTTCTCGGCCAAATCCCTATTTCAGGCTTGACAAAGCTGCCTGTTCAGGTATATTTGCGGTGAGGTGTAATCACTAACCCTCTCACATAACATCATGGAACCGATTTACGAAGGCAAAGCCAAGAGACTCTTCACCACAGATGACCCCAATGTTCTGCGCATGGAGTACAAGGACTCCGCCACCGCATTCAACGGCGTCAAGAAGGAAGACTTCGAGAACAAGGGCCGCTTCAACAAGGCCATCACCCTCATTATCTACCGCATGCTTGAGGCCAAAGGCGTGGAAACACACCTTGTGGATGATGTGGACGACATCAACCTGCTGGTAAAGAAGGTATCCATCATCCCCTTGGAGGTTATCGTGCGTAACGTAGCCGCCGGCAGCTTCTCCAAGCGCATGGGCGTGGCCGAAGGTACCGCCTTCAAGAAGCCCATCGTGGAGTTCTCCTACAAGGATGACTCTCTGGGTGATCCCTTCATCAATGATGATTATGCCCGTGAAATGGGTGCCGCTACCGAGGAGGAATGCGCCAACATTAAGAAGATGGCTCTCCTCGTGAATGAAACTCTCTGCGAGTTCTTCCTGAAGGCTAACCTCCGCCTCATCGACTTTAAGATTGAGCTGGGCCGCCTTGCTGAAGATCCCTCCAGAATCGTGCTGGCTGATGAAATTTCCCCGGACACCTGCCGCCTGTGGGACGTAAACACCGGCAAGAAGATGGACAAGGACCGCTTCCGCCAGGGGCTGGGCGAGTTCATGGAATCCTACGCCGAGGTGCTGGAGCGCCTCAGCAAGTAAATAAAAACCTTTTACGGCCACCGTGCAGCACTGTGCGGTGGCCCTTTTCAACTTTATGGCAACACTTACATTTGAGGTATTCAGCCGCTTCCAGTCCGCTACGGATGCTAACAAGCTGCTCTACACCCCCATCAGCGACAAACTGACCTACAACCACACCCGCCTCTACACCGTGGAGTGCGAGGGTGACATCGAGGCCGCTGCCGAATACATGCGCCGCGTGCTGGTAGACCCCATCTCTCAGAAGGTGGAAGAAGGCGGCACACCCGCCCTGAAAGGTGAGCTCTTCTGCATCTCCTACGGCATTAAGAAGGGCGCTCTGGATCTGGAAAAAGAGGCCATTCTTACCAACTACGCCGGCCGCAAGGGGCTGCCCTTCAGCATCTCCTCCCTCACCATCACCCAGAAGATTTACATCTTCGGCTGCGGTGATAAGGAAGCCCTCTCCGCCCGCTTCTGTAATGACGTGTGCAACCCCGCCATCCACACTTGGAGCGTCAAATAAAAGGACGATTTACACTTTAAAATTATGGCAACGTACCGACACATACCTGTTCGCAACCTGAGCGAGGCCGAGCTGACCAAGCTGAGCCAGGACATGAAGCTTTCCCTCTCCACAGAGGATATGCTGGTGGTGCAGCAGATTTTCAATGAGATTGACCGCGAGCCCACAGATGTGGAGCTGGAGGTAATCGCCCAGACCTGGTCCGAGCACTGCAAGCACCGTATCTTCGCCGCTACCATTCAGCACACCGTGAATGGCCAGACGGAGGAAATCAACAGCATGTACAAGACCTTCATTCAGCGCCCCTCCAAGGAAATCATGGCGCAGAAGCCCGGCTTCGTACTCAGCTGCTTCGTGGATAACGCCGGCTTCATCAAGCTGGACGACAAGCTCTCCGTGTGCTTGAAGGCTGAAACTCACAACCACCCCAGCGCCATTGAGCCCTACGCCGGTGCTAACACCGGTCTCGGCGGCGTGATTCGTGACATCCTCGGCGCCGGTAAGGGCGCCAAGCCCATCGCGAACCTGGACGTATTCTGCTTCGGCGCTCCGGATACTCCCCAGAGCATGGTGGAAGGCCACAACATCATTCACCCCCTCGGCATCATGCGTGGCGTGGTGCACGGCGTGCGCGACTACGGCAACCGTATGGGTATCCCCACCACCAGCGGCGCTATCCAGTTCGACCCCACCTACATTTATAACCCCCTCGTATTCTGCGGCACCGCAGGCGTTATCCCTCAGGAGGACATCGCTAAGGAAATGAAGCCCGGTCTTGCCGTGGTCGTCATCGGCGGCCGCACCGGTAAGGACGGCCTCCACGGCGCCACCTTCTCCTCCGCCGCCATGGGCGAGGAATCCGCCACGGAGGACCAGCAGGCCGTACAGATTGGTAACCCCATCGAGGAAAAGAAGACTCTGGACGTCATCCTCGAGGCTCGCGAGCGCGGCCTCATCGAGTTCGTGACGGACTGCGGCGCCGGTGGTTTCTCCTCCGCCGCAGGTGAAATGCTCTCCGAGACCGGTGGCAACCTGTACCTGGAGCGCGCTCCTCTGAAGGAGACGGGCATGCTTTCTTGGCAGATTTTCCTCTCTGAGTCTCAGGAGCGTATGGTGCTGGCTGTGAAGCCGGAGAACCTTGCTGAGCTGCAGAGCCTCGCTGACACCTTCCAGACGGAGATGACCGTGCTGGGTGAGTCCAACGACAGCGGCGTGCTGCGCGTATGGCACAACGGCGAGCTCGTGGTGGAGATGGACAACTCCAAGCTGCACGATGCCCCCGTGAAGAAGCTTACCTCCGTGTTCACCAAGGGCGATGCCAAGACCGGCCTGGCTCTGGATGACAGCAACCTCACCGCTGACCTCAAGCAGATTTTCGCTGACTTCGCCATCGTTTCCCGCGAGCCCATCATCCGTGAGTATGACCACGAGGTGCAGGGCAACACCGTGCTGAAGCCCCTGGCCGGCGCCACCGCTGACGCCCCGCAGGACGCCTCCGTCATTGACATTGACGGCTCTGACAAGCTCATGTCCCTCGCTCTGGCCATTCTGCCCGAGTGGGGCAAGACCGACCCCTACGCCATGGGTACCGGTACCGTGGACGAAACCGTACGCCAGCTCGTACTCGCCGGCACCAACCCTGAGAAGATTGCCCTTCTGGACAACTTCTGCATGGGTAACCCCGAGTGCCCCACCGAGCTCGGCCGCATCGTAGAATGCGCCAAGGGTATCCGCACCGCCGCTCTCGCATATGGCGCACCCTACGTTTCCGGTAAGGACAGCTTCTACAACTACTTCGAGACCGAGGACGGTCCTGTGAACATCCCCGTCACCTTCCTCTGCTCCGGCTTCGGCGTGGTGGAAGAGCCCGAGCACGTGCGTGGCGCCAGCCTGCGCCGCAGCAACAGCGCCATCTTCATCGTGGGTAACACGGAGGATGAGATGGGAGCTTCCGTCTATGCCCGCGTGAAGGGCGTGAAGGACTGCAAGGTGCCGCAGACAGATTGTGCC
>CALABM010000141.1 GCA_937885815.1 uncultured Verrucomicrobiales bacterium
GAGCACCTCCAAGGCTGGGCAAGACTGAGCCCCGCCCTTCATCCATCGCTTGCAACCTGTCTCGGCGAAGCCTTGGCGGAGACGGAGTGTCTTTTTACCCCCTTGCAAGCGATGCTTCATTTTAGGTTGGCACTCGGTGAAAAATGGCACTTAAACTGCTGATTCTGTGTAGCTTCTCAGTTCGAAACATCTTTGCTTGTCACGGAGTCACTATTCACTCAAAACCGCCTACTTGTCGCGGCGTAGCACGCAGTGCGAAGACGGAAGCTCACAGAATCAACAGATTGTAGATTCGAAGCATGTTTAGTACCCCTAAAAAGCATTTGAGCTTATGAAAACGAGCTTCCGTCTTCTCTACGATACGCCGTGACGGGTAGGCATGCTTCCGTCTTCGGCCTGTGCCCTACGCCGCGACAGGTAGGACTTTTGGCCATTGGGAGCCGTTTTGCGCCCGGAAGGGCGGTGGAATCGCTTGCAAACGCTAGGGCGGGCGTAGCTTTAGCGAAGTCCCCTGCAATGCCTACGCGGGCATAAGTGTTGAAAAACAAGGAAAAGCAAAAACCGAACCAGATTGATTTCTGATTCGGTTTCTTGTTTTAAGTGGACATTTTCGATTCCGGATAAGAAGGTGCACCAGATTTTGCTGGTCTGTGAGGTGAGCTTGAAGCCGGATGCGCCCGCCGGAATGCAACCATATGTGTTGCTGGGTGTGAAGATTCTTCCCATGGATGATTTGACTCAAAAGCACCGCAGGTTGATTCCTCGTGGCTTGCAGTTACAATCAGAGTCTGGGGGCAATTGAGCTCAGGCGTTTGAGCAGACTCATGGCGGGGAGGGCGCTGAGCAGTACGATGGTGAGTGTAAGTCCCGCGTGTGTCAGGTAAAGCCCCGGTGTGGTGTGGGCGGGTAAGGACATGTCCAGCACCTCCACCGGAAATGCCTGAACCCCGAGCTCTGCCAGCAGTTGACGTATAGGTTCACGCCAGTGCAGGGTAGCCCAGGCCAGAGGCAGACCGAGTGCAATGCCGCCGGCGGCAACTGCCGTGGCCATGCAGAGGATGACGACAGCCTGCTGCGAGGGCGGCATGCCGTAGGCGGCCATGATGCTGAGCTCCTGCCGCCGCTGCAGGCAGATGACCCAGAGCAGCGCTCCGCAGGCAAATGCCGCCAGTGCGGTGCAAAGGTAGAGGATGAACCCCATGGTCTGTTTGGCCCGCCGGATGATGCCCAGCCATGCGCGAGTGTCAGATTGCGCCGGGTGAATCGTTGCCTCCGGCGCTATATCCCGCAACTTGTGAATATAGAGGTTTTCGTCAGCACCTGGGGTAAGATGCAGCGCCAAAGCCGGAGTTCCGCCTTGTATGGGGTGGGGAAGGAGGATGTCCGGCGCCAGCATGCGCCCCGGCACGCGGAAAATACCCGATACTTCCAGCCGGTGCTGATGGCCCGGCAGTTGCATCAACAGGTAATCCCCCGCCCGGAGTCCCGATTTCTCTGCATAGCTCCGGGAGATGAGCGCTTGCCCGAGCCCACCATCCGCCAGCAGCGGTGCGAGCTGCTCAGGCTCATACCAGGTGCTGTAGCGACATAAGCCATGAGGCCCGGTGCCCATGCCTGCCTGACACGCGGTGGCCGAGCGGGCTCCCGGTACCCGGAGCGCCTGTTCCGGTTCGTACGGCCAGTTGGTAACAAGCAAATCCGGCATGCAGAAGCGGGTGCCGGCATCTATCTCGCGCACCATGCCGTCCATTACCCCGCGTACCACAATCTGCAGCATGAGCCCCAGGGCAATGCCCAGCACACAGATGCCCGCCACCAGTCGCTGGCAACTGCGCCGCGGCCAGAGCAGCCGCCACGCCAGCAGAATGGTGTATGTCCTCATGCCCATGGAGTCATTATGCCACAATCTGAAGACGGAAGTCAATTTTTCCTTTACTTGAGCTGGTAAATTTACTATTTTGAAACAAATGAAGGCCTCAACCTTACTTGAATTCTCTCTTTTCGGTCTTACGACGGTACTTTTCCGGCGGAAAAAGCCGATACTGGGCACCATCATCGTGACGGACCGCTGCAACCTGCGCTGCAAGCATTGCTCGGTGAATAATCTGACCGCCATTATTCACCCTTATGCCCAGGTGAAGGCAGAAATGGAGCAGCTGTACGCCATGGGGGTGCGGATTCTGTTCTTCTGCGGTGGTGAGACTTTCCTGTGGAAGGATAGTGGCAAGACGATACGCGACCTAGTGCGCGAGGCAAAGGAAATGGGGTTCAGAATCGTGAACATCGTGACCAACGGCACGCAGGGACTGGATTTACCGGAGGCGGATTTGATTCTGCTGAGCCTGGATGGTGATAAGGAGCACCACAACATCATCCGCGGCAATACCTATGACCTTATCATGCGGAATATCGAGCAGGCTACGTCGGATAACATATGCCTGTACATGGCCGTGAACCAGATTAACAAAGGCTGCATCCGCAGCGTGTGCGATGTAGCGCGCACCCAGCCGAATGTGCGGGCTGTCTCTTTCAATTTCCACACGCCCTATCCAGACACCCGGGACCTGGTGCTTACCCGTGAGGATAAAGTGGCCTGCTGCGCGGAGATTGAGCAGTTGATGGATGAGGGATACCCCATTTTCAACCTCCGCAGCGCCTTCCCGTATATCATCGATAACAATTTCCCGACGCCTTGCTACCAATGCGTGGTGATGGAGAATGGGGAGTTGTCCACCTGTGGCCGCTGCATTCATGTGCCTGGTCTGTGTGATGAATGCGGCTACTTCTTTGCCGCGGAATATGCGCTGGTGTTCCGGGGCAACCTCCGGGTCATTACCGAGATGCTGCGCACCTACACCCGCTACGTGTAAATTGCCATGAGCCTTCTCACGACAGCTGCGCGCACCTGGTTGACACGCACTTCTGCCCCATATCGTTTCACGGCAGAGAATGACGCGGTGCTCGATTATGCCGATTGCCCGGGATTGGGGCTGTATGTGCATATTCCTTTCTGCCGTTCGCTCTGCAATTTCTGTCCCTACTGCAAGGAACGCTATACGCCGGAAGCCGCCAGCGCGTATACCGAGGCTTTGTTGCAGGAAATCGGCATGGTGGGGCGCATGCAGCCTGGGCGTACGCGGGTGGGAAGCCTTTATTTTGGTGGTGGGACCCCGGCCTTGCTTGCAGCAGAGCTCGGGCGCATTGTGCAGGCATTGCAGCAGCATTTCGAGATAACGGATGGCATTGGTGCAGAGCTGCATCCGGCAGATGTCAACGTGCCGACACTCTCCTTGCTGCGGGATGCCGGGGTGACCCGCATCAGCATTGGTATTCAGAGTTTCCTGCCGGAGTTTGCCCGCTGTCTGGGACGCCCGGCGCCTCAGCCGGAAAAGCTGGCAGCGGCCCTGGCAGCCGTGCCGTTTGAGACGGTGAGCATGGATTTCATCTTTGCCTTGCCGGGACAGCGGCTGGAGCATATCCGGCAGGATCTGGATATGGCCTTTGCGCATGGGGCAAACCATGTGGCGGTGTATCCCTTCATTGACTTTTCCTTCACCGGAAGTCCGGTGCATGCCATGCCGGGACGCCAGAAGCACCGCCTGCTGGATGAGCTCACGGAATATTGCTATGCCAAAGGGCTCGTGCGTGACTCCATCTGGACCTTTGCCCAGCCCGGTGGCCACCGCTATTCCAGCATGACCCGCGATACCTTCCTTGGCTTTGGCTGCTCGGCTACCACGCTCTTGCGCGATTCCTTCAAAATCAATACCTTCTCGGTTAAGGCTTATATCGAACGCATTTGCAGCGGGCAGCTCCCCACAGCGCTTACCACGCGCTTTACCCGCCGCCAGCGCATGGTGTATTATCTCTTCTGGCGAGCCTACAGCACGCTGGTGCACCGCGGCGATTTCAAGGAATTCTTCGGCTCGGAGCTGGAATCCGAATTCGGCATGGAATTCTGGCTGGCGCGTCTGCTGGGCTTCATCACCCGGGAGGAAAACGGCTACCGGCTCACACCGCTGGGGGCGTACTATTTCCATTATTTCGAGAATTTCTACACGCTTGCCTACATTGATAAGATGTGGGGGATTATGCGGCACGAGGCCTTCCCGGAGGGCATAGAATTATAGTCATGAAGCGCTACACGATGCCGGGATTGTATGCCGCCTTCTGCCTGTCCTGGGCAGGAGTCATCACCTGCGTGGTGCTGCATGAGGATGTCGGGGGGCGGTGGCCCTGGATGCTGAGTGTGTGCGCCGCCTTGCTCTTCACTCTTCTTCTGCTTCTCGTCTGGCTGTGGCGTCTGGGGTGTGGCTTGTACAGGTGGCATCCCGCGGTGCGCGAGGTGCTGTTCCTGCTGGTCGCGGTGATGCTGTGCTGCTGGGGATTCCGCGGTTTCACCCCGATTACCTGATATAAGCTGGATGTGAGCTGCTGCTCGGGGGTGGGTACGACCCCCACCTGGCATGTATCGCCCCTGCAACGGGCGTATATGTCGGTATTCGATGACTGGAGCGCCGGTCGCTTTGGTCATAGGCTGGTGGCCAATAGCATCGAATTTCACCAGAATTATTTTCCCCGGGTGGGACACGGTCCATGCGCCGTCGGCTTTTCTTATTATGAAGGCAGGCAATTGGCAATCCGGGATGAGTTCACCCTAGATCGAAATGAATTTAGATGCTGATGATGAATAGCGTTCTAAGCCACCGTAGCGTTGGAAGCAATAAAGGGCGATAAGAGCCGACAAGAACAGACAGCTCAGTACGATGTGGCAGCCAGTCAAATATGCGAATGGAAGCAGCTGCTACAGCATGGTCTCTATGTGTTACCTTGGAGCTTCTTCTTATTAGGTCGTTTAATTTCCCCGCAAGCCTTGCAGTTCACCCCTGCTGGGTTGTATGTGTATGAGCTGCTGTTGGAAGAGCCGTAGTAAGTTCAGCAAATATACTCTGCCGTACACTCTGCATTATCAAAGCCCGAATTAACAAAATCAGCAAAGCAGCTGAACATCCACAACGTCCTCAACCTTAATCCTTGTACATAATCAAGCTCTCATGAGGTACGAGCTTTTTTATACGCCCACAGACCTCGGCAAAGCTTCCCCCAGTCTTACGGGCGTCAGGGACGAAGTAAACGATATTTAAGGCTATACTAGGAGTCGTTGCAGCTTCCTGCAATCGGTCGGATATTTCCAGCTTCACGGCTTCGTCCAGCAAAGGTCTTTCATCTGTAAGCCTAGCGGCCTCGGCAATAGCTGCATCGTGACCAGTCAGCGCAGCTTTTTTTTGACGCATGCTCATAAAGTGCATTTTTTGCACTTTATTGTTCTTTTTGATGCATAACAATAAAATCGGGGCAAGCCCAATTCTGTACATTCGTTAAACTGAACCACGCTACTGAAGCAGAGCGACTTGTTGGGAAAGGGAGAGATACGGCTTAAGGTATTCCATACAAAATAAAAAACCTCCCCATGTTCGCAGTTGAAGGAATCAACGGATTCCAACCCTAAGCGTGGGGCTTCGCGTATGCGCTTGCTACGCCCTCACAGGGAGGAGGTTATCTGTGGTTATTATACATGCAGTGCAGAGTTTGTCAAGGTGGAGGATGGCAAAAAAATCAGTTATGAGCTTGCCCCACAGCTTGTGCATACATACAATAGGCATGTGGGAATCTTTAACTGCATAGAATTAGCGTTTTCTCTACTGGGTGTATTTGCGGCTTTGCTGTGGTTGAAGCCGGGGAGGAGGCATGCCGCCAGATACGCCATGATTGTGCTTCCCTTTTCAGGTCTTTGTTTCATTTTGTATCAGAACCCCGGTGAGTATGGGCGATTCGTGCTGGCACACATGGCCGCCATCATGCCTTTAATAACATTCTTGCTGGGTAAATACATGCTTCGGTGTCCGTGGCGAGAGGTTTTTCTCTCGTTAGGCGTATATGCCCTCATATCGCAGCTGACAGCCTTTGCCTACATGGCACACAACATGCAAGCCGCCGAATCCGGGTGGCCGGAGCTTGTTTTTCCGTTAAGTTTTTACATTGAAGTGCTATGGGCCTGGAGCTTTATCCTGCTGTTCACGCGAAAGGACGACAGCATTAGCCCTGTTGCGCGGATTTATACGGCTGCGGCTCTGCTGATTATCCACAAAAGCATTATCGTATGTTTTATGCCCTTCGGCGGAGATTCGATGAGGTATTTACAGAAGAGTGCCGCGGATGCGGGCTCGGTGGTTCCGGGGCTTCTGTCCGGCTGTGCCTTGATACTGCTGCTTGCGCTCACGTTGTGCTATGCGGCCAGCCTGCGTTATGTTTTACTCCAATCGTGGAAGCGCTCTATCGGCTCTGTGGTAGTCGCCATGCTTGCGCTCAGCATCGTAGCCGGTATCTATTACCACGTTCTGCATGTGAGAGTGAGTGAGCAATTGAACCTAACCGAAAATCTGTTAACAGCCATAGAGGAAGCCAACCCTCACGCTGTGGAGCGCTGCCTGCAACAAGGGGTGGATGTCAATATGCCGCAACTTGCCCACAATGACCAAAATGGCGAGCTATCTGTTTTCTATCCCTTAATCCATGCCACGGCCAGAAATCAGGTTGCTATCGTCAGGTCGTTGCTCGCAGCCGGTGCCCATGTGGGAGTGAAGCGAAACAACGGAGACACGGCGTTAATCTCTGCCTGTATCGAGAATAATCCGGAAATGATTCAACTGCTACTGCAAGCCGGTGCAGATGTAAATACCAGAAACGATGATGGTTACACGCCTCTCATTCAGTCGGCCCTGAGCGGGCCTTCGGTGCCCTCCATCACCGCGCTTCTGCAGGCCGGCGCCAATACCAATGACTCAGATAATGAGGGCGCAACAGCCTTGCACTATGCCACCCTGCCGGAGGAGGAGGAACGCCCTGCTGCGCTCGCTACCATGCGCCTGCTGCTGGAAAACGGCGCACAAACCAATATTCAGGATAGCTGGGGCGATACCCCGCTGCTGCAATGTGCGCGCGATGGTTTTACCGAGGGGGTGCGGCTGTTGTTGGAATATCAGGCAAACCCCGCTTTGAGCGATAAAAAGGGTATGCACCCACTCCAATATGCAGAGCAAAACGGCCATACCGAAATCGTTGAACTGCTGCGAGCGTCTCAACCGGGTTCGTAAATACCTTCCTTCCCGAACAATATGGTTCCGTGGGTTCCGGAGGAATTGCACGGCTAGATGAATTATTGGGGCTGTTTCAAATCTGCTGGTAAAAATAGGTAAAATAGAGCATTCATGAGGGTATACAGTTAGGAGGAACATGAAGCAGTCGTTTTCTATAACGCTAAGAAAATGAATAAATTAACAAGTGCTTACATCTACTCCGAAACAGGCCTTACAAACGCTATTTAGAGTGTTTATAAATTTGTAAAAATGCGTTTTTTATGACACTGCGTATTCTTAGCCAGACATTCAATGACTTAACTTCATGGAACCGGATCGAACCGAGAATAATCACCAGCAAATCTGAAACAGACCCAAGTTTTCAGTTTTGACAGGCTTTTACCTTGACTTTTCGAAGGTACTAATCTAGACTCTACTATAGAAATAGCTTATTATTAAACATTTTCGTTCTCATGAGTGATAAATCGGACAGCATTTCTTTATCAAACCTTCTGAATGATCTTCGGCTCATTATTGATGCAGCGCGTAACACCGCTGTTCGTAGCGTTGACTTTTGCCGAGTACGTATGTACTGGGAATTGGGGCAACGCATAGTTGAAGAAGAGCAGCAGGGGGAAGCTCGTGCCCAATATGGTAGCTATTTATTGAAGAATCTGGCTCATAAGCTAGAGGGTGAGTATGGTAGTGGTTTTTCTTTGCGTCAATTAGAGCGAGCACGTCAATTTTATCGTACATATCCGATTGCGTCCGCACTGCGGTCGCAATTGAATTGGTCTCAGTACAAGATGCTTATATCCATTGAAGATAAGGACAAAAGAGAATATTATGAATGCGAAAGCGTTAATAATGCATGGACGGGCAGAGAACTGGAGAGACAAATTAATTCACAGCTTTACGAGCGTCTTTTATTGAGCAATGATAAATCTGCCGTGTTAGCCGTTGCTCGGGGCGAACGCTTACCGGAGCACCCAACAGAAGTTATTAAGGACCCCATGATTCTTGAATTTCTGGGGTTGGAACGCAAAGCGAGCTATTATGAAAAAGATTTGGAAAGTGCCATCCTGACTCACATTCAGCAGTTTCTTCTGGAATTGGGTAACGGATTCACTTTTGTTGCTCGACAGAAGAGATTGCTAGTTGAGGATGATGAGTATTATGCAGACTTGGTTTTCTATAACCGTCTTCTTCGTTGTTTCGTGGTAATAGAGCTTAAAACCGGCAAATTAACACATCAGGATTTAGGACAGCTTCAAATGTACGTCAACTACTACGACCGCACAGAGAAACGACCGGATGAAAATCCGACTATTGGCATCCTGCTATGCGCAGCAAAGAATGACACCGCTGTCAAAATGACATTACCGCAGGACAACCAAACAATCCTTGCCAGTGAGTATCGCTTGTATTTGCCGTCTTCTGAAGAATTCATCCGCGAAGTTAATGAAGTGAAAAATCTGGTACGAGGAGTCTGTGAAGACAATTGATTATGCATTATTTTGATGGTGGTGGCACCGCAGTATCGCGCACCCAGAGTACTTCCCTCTCGCCATCATGCGACCGGCTGTGGTGCTTTAAATGCATGATGTGAAGGATGAGTTCGCTGGACTTGGAAAAGGACTCGGATTTTGAGAGGAAAAACGCCGTTTTTGAGTACAAAGCAGCGGGTTGCCGTACCCCTCTCAAAAGGGGAAACTATCCGGGAGGTGAGTTTTGGGGCAATAGGAACATATTTTTGCGGCAAAAAGGCATCTTGAAACGAAAATAAGACGTTCTCTTATTTTTGTTTCTCGCGTTAAGTGAAAATAATAATCAACCGCTTGCACTATCTCCAACGAGGGTAGGGAAGTAAGCTCAAACAAAGAGTTCTACGAGCGGAAAAAGAACGCCCCCGGTTGGAGAGTCCAACCGGGGGCTTTATCTCTATGGCTCCTTATGTGTGGGAGCGGAAGAGTTCGGCTTGGTCCTGCAGCAGGGCGAATGAGTGGCGCACCATGGCGCGGGTTTCATTCAGCAGGTTCAGGTACAGGATGCCATTGCGCATGTCCACCTCGTCTTCCTCGGCACGGATAAGATGGGCGCGGATGCACTGGGCGAACTCGCTTTTGAGGTCGCCGGACTGAGCCATCATCTCCTCAATGCCGGAACCACCATCGCTCTGCAACTTGAGCGCGAGGCCGGGGAAGCAGGCCGAAATGCGGTCGCTCATGGAGAGGAGGTCGCGCCCTTGTTCCTCGGTCAGGCCCACGTGGTTGTTGTCGATGTGCTTGTAACAGGCTTTAACGATGGTGAGCAGGCATTCCGTCACCTTAAGGCCATTTTCATGTAAGCGCAGGACGAGCTGCCCCTGATTGAACAGGCGGGCGGG
Source organism: uncultured Verrucomicrobiales bacterium (assembly GCA_937885815.1). Classification (GTDB taxonomy): domain Bacteria; phylum Verrucomicrobiota; class Verrucomicrobiia; order Verrucomicrobiales; family Akkermansiaceae; genus Akkermansia. The sequence goes on from CALABM010000141.1 coordinate 9,523, forward strand.
TAGGGTTTGCAGGCAAGGCAGAATCTGGTCCTCCTGTATGGCTTTCAGCGTGCGGTTAAGCTCACGGGTCTTCTTACGCAGTCGCTTCAGTGAGCTGTAATCCTCTGCAAGCAGGGCTTTTACCGTAGCGCGGTAGATGCCATAGGCGCGGCCGAGGCGGTCCACGGAGTTCTCGCCCAGCTCGTGCATGACCTGCTGCGAGTTCAAATCCAGTTCCGGCAAGGTGGCGGTATTCTTACGGCGGTGCAGGTAGGCGGATTTTACCAGAATACCGCCCGCCAGCAGGAGCATGAGGGCAATGCCCCACACGCCACCCAGCATCATCACCGTGGCGGTAATGCAAGCCGCTAGGAAGGCAAGCAAGCCTGTGGTGAACCAGCCGCCAATGACGACCATCACTCCCGTGATGCGGTACACGGCGCTGTCGCGTCCCCATGCGCGGTCTGCCAGTGAGCTACCCATAGCCACCATGAAGGTCACGTAAGTGGTGGAGAGCGGAAGTTTGAATGATGTGGCCAGCGAGATAAGCAGGGCGGAAATGGTGAGGTTGACGGAGGCGCGCACCATGTCGAATGCGGTGCCATCGTCCTCGCTAAGCTCGAGGGGCTCGAAGCGCTTCGCCACGAATCTCGCCACGGGAGCAGGGGTGATACGGGTGATGAAGTTGGCAGCGTTCAGTGCCCAGCGCACGGCGGCTCGTGCGGGCAGGCAGGAGCCAAAGCGTTCTTTGCTGACGCCGTTGCTGCGAGCCAGTTTCACCTCCGTTTCGGTTACAGTGCGAGCTTTCTTGGAGAAGATGAGGGCCAGCACCATCACACCGCCGGCAGCCAGCAGGTACCAGATGTTCGCTTGTACCGGGGCAGCGAGGGAGCCCATTCGCAAGCTATCCAGCGTGCCGCCGGCTGCCACGTGAGCATTTGCAATGTGGTAGGAGGATTCCGCCGCCATGAATACGCCGATGAAGTTCACTAAGTCGTTACCGGCGAAGGCCAGAGCGAGTGCGCAGGTGCCTGCCAGTACGGTGATGCGCAGGGTATTCACGCGCAGCACATATTGAAGGATGAAGGATACCACGAACCATACTCCGAACGTGCCTAGTACCACAAGGCTGATATTGCTATTTAACCAAGCGAGCATGTCGGGCGTAACCACGGAGCTGTGCTTCAGCCCCTTAAATACCGCGAAGTAACTGATAGCGGTGAGGGATGCTGCGCACCAGAGTGCCCCGATGTACTTGTAGGCTTTCTGGTAGCGGAAGCTGAACAGCAGGCGTGAGAACCACATAACAACGCACCCGCAGGTGAATGCTACGGCCACTGAGCAGAAGATGCCGGAGATAATCGAGAGCGCCTTGCCGCTATTGATATAAGCTCCCAAGCCTTGGGCCACTTGTTCTCCGCCCTCATAGATGGTGCACAGCGCCACGGCCACAGCTGCCCCCAATAGCTCAAACACGAGGGAAACGGTGGTCGAGGTCGGGAGCCCGAAGGTATTGAAGAGATCCAGCAATATCACGTCCGTCAGCATCACGGCGAGGAATAGAATCATTACCCCGTGGAAGCTGAACTGCGCGGGCACGAATACGCCGCTGCGGGCAATCTCCATCATGCCGCCGGAGAGCGAGGCCCCCAGTACAATGCCTGTCGCGGCCACTGCCAGCACGATGCTGCGGCGGGCCGCATTGCAGCCCACGGCTGAGTTCAGGAAATTGGCAGCGTCGTTTGACACGCCAACTATCAAGTCAAACACGGCCAGCAAAAGCAGGATGGCCAGAATTGCGATGTACATTTCGTTCATACGCCCCATATCCTACCATGTAGAGCCCTCCTTGTGCACGCATTTCTGTGTGAAGCCTTCGCCACACGCTCCGTGACATTTTCGCCATATAGAGGGGCGGAATGATGGGGCGGTTTTAATTTAGCTTGCGGCATGAGGAAAATCTGATAAAATACCCACATGATAAGTTGGGATATAGTGCTTGGCCTTGTTATTTTGGCTTTTGCGATTCCGTTTATATTTCTGAGTAGCAAGATGAAGGCGGTGCGGTTGCGGGCTCTTGCAGTGCAGCAGGAATCAAAATATCTGCGCATTCTGCTCAGGGAGCTGGAGGACCACGTGCGCCATGATCAATCCCTGTTTCTGGAATCATTAGGCGTGCCCTTTTTGTTGATGCGCCCCTCCGGCCGCGTGGAGATGGCGAATAAAAAAGCTGCTGCGCTTGTTGGCGTGGAGTCCATCATTCAGGCTAATCTCTTGCGTTTGTTGCCTGAAAGTGAATTGAAAGGATTTTTGCAACAAGTGTGTAACAGCACGGAGCCCGTTCGCAATATCGTAGCCGTTGAGCATCACGGGGAGCAGAGGATTTACCGGGCCACGGCTACTCCTTTGGAGAACCGTGAACGGCACGTCGGTATTGTATTTTTGGATGTAACGGAAGAACACCGCACTCAGGTGATTCGCCGGGATTTTGTGGCGAATGCTTCCCATGAGCTCCGAACTCCGCTCACCCTCATCACGGGGTATCTTGAGGCGTTAATAGATGAGCCGGAGGTGGCGGAGAACGCCGCCATACGCCAGCGTTCGCTGGGCATCATGAAGCACCACGCGGACCGCATGTCGCGCTTGATTGCGGACATGTTGACGCTTTCGCGAGTGGATTCCCCGGACTCCGGATACCTGAAACACGAGGAGTTTAATCTGTGCCAAGTGGCTGAGGATGTCATCCTGCGCCTGCAACCCATGGTAGATGAGCAGAAGGCCACAGTGAAAATAGATATTTGTCCGCGCCCTTTCGTGATGTGGGGAGACAGTTTCTATTGGGCTCAGGTTATATTTAATCTGCTGGAAAACGCGTTGAAAAATAATCCGGAGCCCGGATTGATGGTGCGCATGAGTGCGGCCATTGATGAGACCGGGGCGCAGATTATCACGGTAGAGGATGACGGTGTGGGAATTTCCCCGGAGGCGCTTCCCTACATATTCAATCGTTTTTACCGCGCGGATAAAACGGGTAAAATTAAAGGCACAGGGCTCGGCTTAGCGATTGTGCGCCACGCCGTAGAAGCCCATGGCGGTGACATATGCGCAGAAAGTATCCCCGGGCAGAAAACCATATTCAACATACATTTGCCCAAGCAGAGGGAGGAATAAACAAAGGCGGTTATCGGAATACTTGGATTGTGTCTTTTTTGTCACAAATATACGCTTCTCAGTAGGCGGCTTTTGGGATATACTATTCTCGCATAAGTCATGTCTGCCCACATCATTATTGTAGAAGACGATGAGGATATCGCTGCTCTTGTTGCCTTTAATCTGGAACGGGAGGGGTGCACGTGTACGCTTGTCCATAACGGCTCGGAAGGGTGGGAGCAAATCCGCACCCAATTGCCGGATTGCGTGATTCTGGATATGATGCTGCCGGGAATGACCGGCTTGCAGATTTTCACGGAAATGAAATCGTGCGAGCTTACTAAGAATATCCCCACATTATTCTTGACGGCCCGAGCCCAGTTGGATGATAAGTTGGAATGCTTGGATATGGGCGCTGATGACTATATTACTAAGCCTTTCAGCTGCAAGGAGCTGAAGCTTCGCGTGCGCAACCTGCTTCACCGCGCGAAATCCGGCGCGTCCCGCCTGATTGTCAAGCAAGGCCCCATCTGCGTGGATAAGGCAAATCAGAAGGCTAGCTTGGATGGCGCCCCTCTGGAGCTTACCTCGGCTGAGTTCAAAATCCTTTCATACCTGATGGAGCGCCCGGATAAGGTGCAGAATCGCTACGAGTTGCAGCAAGCTCTCCTTGGCTACTCAGACTCCACCCAGACACGCGCTCTGGACACCCACATTAAGCGCTTGCGGCAAAAGCTGGGGGCGCATGCCGAGTGCATTGCGACTGAGCGAGGCGTTGGCTACTATTTTACTACCTCCCCGGCAAAGTCGGAATAAGCCGCACCTCCGGGCTGAGCAAGGCTCCCTCACCGCCACTCCCCCCCAAGAGCTGATCCTCGAGGGTAATTGCCGTGTGGGATGTTTGCTCATTCAAATGATGCTTTACAGCAGCGCTCTTCTCAGTTTGGCTCTCGAATATGTGGCTCCATTCTAAGGCTTCCATCAGAGTGCAGAACGCGCCTCGGTGGCATATTCATCCCCTTGCTCGGCGGCTTTGCTGTACCAATATCTTGCCTTTTCCGTATCCATCGGCACCCCCTCGCCATGCTGGTAGCAATGGGCTAAATTAACCTGTGCCTTGGTGTACCCTGATTCCGCGGCCTTGGTGTACCAGTAAATTGCCTCGCGGATATCTGCGGGCCTGCCGATGCCCTCCGCGCAGCATACGCCTAAATTATACTGTGCCGCGCTGTGGCCGGCCTCTGCGGAAAGTTGATAATAATGGAGCGCCTTCGCCACGTCCGCCTCGGTTCCTCGCCCATAGTGGTAACAGATGGCGGCATTGTATTGTGCCCCTGCATGGTTTTGCTCAGCCGCGAGAAGATACCATTTTAATGCCTCCCCGAGCGCGGCCGGAACCCCGATGCCTTCTTCATGCGCTATGCCATACCGGAATTGTGCTTCCGCCTTGCCGGCCATAGCAGCTTGTTCATACCAATGCACAGCCTTGTTCTCATCCACCTGAGTGCCGCGGCCGGTCCTGAAGCACTCTGCCACTTTGAGGCAAGCGTCCTCGTGTTGTCGTTGGGCCGCCCGATAGTAAAAGCTGAATGAAAAATGGTGATTTTTCTCAAAGCCCTTTCCGAGTTCAAATATCTCACCCAGTAAATACAGTGCCTCGGTGAGCCCTTTCTCAGCGGCTGTATTGATGAGCCTAGCCGCAATTTCTTCACCCGCCGAACTTGGTATGTTTTCTAGGAGTTCTAGCTCTGCCGTAAGCTGCTCTTGGCTGATTTCCACCCCAATCAGCGGTTTTGTCAGCGGCTGATTAGGGTGACGGATAGATAACTCGCCCATACGAAGCAAGGCAAGAATGAACCACCCCCGGTTGTCGGGCACCAAAATCTCCTCGCCAGAGTATGCCCAGTGATTGTAATAACGCCATAAAGAATAGAGGCCATTCCCGAGCACAGTGATATCCGTCACCCCGTCTAGCACGTTGTATAAGTCATCGATGCTCCAGCCCGTTGGCTTGTACTTGTCTGCAAACGAATGCCCCATGTCCATTATAAAGCCCATGGCCCTGCAGGCTGCGGGTAAAGGGCCCCCTACCAAAGTTTTGAGTTCGGTTTTCTCGTCCAGAAATAAATTGAGCCATTTGATGGCAAAGGCATGGATATGTTTCATTACTCGAATAAGGTGGTAATTGGGTTGAGGGGGAGGGCAGAGGCTTGTATGAGCACCTGTCACTAACCGCTTGTATGATATCACGATTTTTCCTTTTGGCAAGTCTAATTCTCGCTCCCCGGGGTAGGGCGTCTTCGGAGCAGAGGGCAACAAAAAAGCCGCGGCTCGTTCACCGAGCAGCGGCTTTTGAGATGTATAATAGGATTTAGTTTACTTGCGGCGACGACGGGCGGCAAGGCCGGCCAGAGCAAGCAGAGAAAGCGTAGCCGTGGTGGGCTCGGGGACAGAGGGAAGAACACCTTCGTTCAGATCCCATGCCTGATCTGCAGTTGCATAGCCGTCATAGATGGTAAGTGCATCCAGATAGTTTGTCGTGTAGCGAATTTCGGTTACATCAAAATTATCGGTAACCCACTGAGTTCCGTTATTACCTGCATTCAATGTTACAATGCTGCCATCGTTCATTGCTACAGAGAAATACATCTGCACGCCGAGGGGGGCGGTTCTGGAGCTAATGCCATTGTATGTAATGGTAAGAGCAGCACCCGCAGCATTTGTCCAGTCAATATTGGTCAGAGCTCTTGTCGCGTCATTTCCATTAGTGCCAAATACTGTTGAACCCGTTGATGCGAATGCAGAGCCGTCATTAGCACTCTTGAAGTAGAAACCACCGGTCGTAATGTTATTGTTACTGCTATTGTTGTTAACGCTGATGTTGACGGTGTGATCTACAGCTTCAGTGTTTGCATCATCTATTTTCCAAGAGAGCAGCGGAATCTTGCTGGCTCCGCCGGTGGGCTTGCCTGCTGTGAAGACAGAAAGAGCATCAACATTCAAGGTCAGAACGGCAGTAAAGGCCTGATTAAAGGAAGCGCCTGTCAGGATGGTGGAAGCATCAATCACCGTTGCGTCATTCTGCAGGGCGATATCAGTAGGACTTGCCAGTTGCTTATCGCTCAAGGCGCCCATGGATACACCACCGAGAGCCAGGAGTGTAACGAGTGTCTTTTTCATGTTTAGTATGTGTGGATTATTTAGTTATTGTTTAGTTCGTGCAGGGATACCCAGTCCACGCGCGATGGAAGGCTGAGAGACCTACCACGAACCTCTGCGCGGAGTATACAGCATTACGAATGCTGTATCTTAATTAGGGTATTGTAAAACAAATAGTTAGAGCAAATGGGCCATTTTAACCTGCGCTTCTCATGCATTACTCTCGTAACCCTAACTCAAAAAAAATAATTTTTTACTGCTTTTATGCTTGCTACAGCATTCGTAATGCTGTATAATGCGCGCAGCAGAATGTGGGGCTGAGTCCTGCAGGATTACGAAGGCGGTTCTCGGCAGATTCTGTATAAAGCTACAAACCAATATTTAATAATCATGAAAAAAACGCTTATCGCCCTTATGGCTGCAAGCAGCGTGGCCATGGCCGTGTCTCTTGATGAAGTTACTTTCTCTCGTGCCGGTAACGCTGGTTACGATACTCAGGGTAACAACTTTACCGTTGCCCTTACTCTTGATGTTGCCGAGCTTAGAACACTGCTGGAGAAGGGGCAGACCACGGCATGGGGTACAAACATCGTGAACTATGTCTGCAACGGTACAAATACAGGTGTTACTGTGAATGGTTCTTCGATGGCCGGGACTACTAACATCAACACCTCCAATCTGTATGCTCGCTGGGCTAATGACATAGCTTGGCAGCCCAATGATGCCAGTCCTGATGTACTTTGGAGTGGTGTATCAAATCTTGCTGATTTGAATGGTAATGCCGAGGGCACCGGTTGGGATGATGTGACCGCTGCCGGCCTTGTCTACTCCTTTAGTTCAGGTAAAGGTACAACTGTGGCTTTCACGCTGATTGGCAAGGATGGCGCTATTGTTGATAGCTGTGTGACAGCTAGCACTCTTAAGTCCGGTTCTGCTGGTGCTGCTGCATTGACCTTCGATGATTCTGTAGCCAGCAGCTACTACTTCAACTCATACATGGGCGGCTCTGAAACCGACATGAAGGCTCTTGCCGCCGCTGTAGCTACAGCTGCCCCCATTCCCGTTGTTCCTGAGCCCACCACGGCCACGCTTTCTCTGCTGGCTCTGGCCGGCCTTGCTGCCCGCCGTCGCCGCAAGTAAAGCGAGAAAATACATTCACATCTCAAAAGCCGTTGCTCCCTCACAGGACTGCGGCTTTTTTTCTGTGTTGTTAGGCTTGTGCTGCATGGTGGTATAAAGCGTGTTGCAAATCGTTGCGCATTTACTCACAAGCCCTTGCCGGAGCCTTGCATTCGTAAATCCAAGTTCGTAAATCATTTATGTTTTTCCATCCGGGACTCTGAGCTAGGTACGCGGGCTCGGCAAAGCGATAATCAAATTCACTTGTCTCCAGTGCACGTTTTTTGCAAAAAAGACTTATTTTCGCCTTGTCATGACGCGCTGAAAATTATAGAATATCAAAAAGCGGTTAGAAATAGCCGCTCGATGAATATAAACAGACACATACTATATGAAAAAGACACTTATCGCCCTTATGACAGCAAGCAGCATGGCCATGGCCGTGTCCCTTGAAGATGCCGATTTTGCTCGGGCCGGCAATGCGGGCTACGACACTATGGGTAACAACTTTACCGTTGCTCTTGAGCTCGATATTGAAGAGCTTAGAGTGTTGTTGGAGCAGGGGCAGCCGACTGCTTGGGGTACAAACATCGTGAACTATGTCTGCAACGGTACAAACACAGGTGTTACCGTGAATGGTAGTGCTATTGGTGGCACAATCAACAATTCCAATCTGTATGCTCGCTGGCATAATGACATAGCTTGGAGTCCCACTGGCCAGCCGGATGTACTTTGGAGTGGTGTATCAACTCTTGCTGATTTGAATGGAGAGGCCGAGGGCACCGGTTGGGATGATGTGGCCGCTGCCGGCCTTGTCTACTCCTTTAGTGCAACTGGCGGTACAACTGTGGCATTCACGCTGATTGACAATGATGGTAACGCTATTGTTGATAGCTGTGTGACAGCTGTCCAGCTTAAGTCCGGTGGTGCTGGTGTTGCTGCATTGACCTTCGATGATTCTGTAGTCAGCAGCTACTACTTCGACTTATACATGGGCGTCTCTGAGGCCGACATGAGGGCTCTTGCCGGTGAAGTGGCTACTGTTTCCGTTCCCGTTGTTCCCGAGCCCACCACGGCCACGCTTTCTCTGCTGGCTCTGGCCGGCCTTGCTGCCCGCC
>CALABM010000142.1 GCA_937885815.1 uncultured Verrucomicrobiales bacterium
ACTGGCTGCTTCTTTCTACTACTGCATTTGAGTATGACGAACAGAAGCGAGTAGTACGGACAACTCGCGGTAATGGACGCAGTTCTTCTACCACTTGGATGTGTTGTGGCAAGCTTTCCGAAACGGATGAGGATGGTATCACCACCTCCTATGGTTATAACTCTGCCCATCAGCTGGTAGAAATAATCCGCTCCGAGGTGAAGGACGGTGATGTTGTCGTAACTCCGGAAACGATTACGACCTACACGTACGATGCAGCCGGACGTACGCTTACCACTCGCCGCGATATTGGTGCTATGACAACCACGGAATCCACCGCCTACGATGCGCTCGGTCGTGTTATTAGACAGACGGATATCCTCGGTCGTGTGACCACCTCTGAATATAGCGAGGATAAGCTCACCACCACGGTGACGCCCCCCTCCGGAGCTACGACCATTACCCGGAGAAACCTTGATGGTTCCACCGCTAGCATCTTTGGTACCGCTCAGCGAGAAGTACAGTACATTTATGCCGTCAGCGGCAACAATCTGGTCACGACAACTGCTCTGGCGGATGGTAGTGTGCTCGCTCAGAATATCACTAATGGTTTTGAGCAGGCTATAGTACAGGCTCAGCCTAATACCCTTGGTGGATTCATTTATACGCACTCAGAGTACAATGCTAAAGGGCAGCTGGTGAAGCAGTACCAGAATACAGGAGAAGATACGGAAAATACCGCACCTACGCTTTTTGAGTACGACAGCTTCGGAAATCAAGAGAAACAGACTCTAGCGCTTGAGGATACGCCTACCAAGGATAATTCCCCTGTAGATGAGATGATCTATTCTGTGGAGTCTGCCGAGGATGGAGTGTACAGCGTCACTACGCAAACCCGCTACAATGCAGCAGGTGAGCCCCTGAGTGCCACGCAGAAGCAGCTGATTTCACAGCTTTCTGCAACGCTGGCAAGCAAGAGCATCAGCACGGATGTTCGCGGTAACAGTTCAGTGAATTGGTCGGAATATACGGCTCCCACGAAGGTGAGCTCCTTCAGCACCATCCCCACCTCGAATATCACGGCAGAGTCTATCAGTATCGATGGCTTTACCATCTCGCAGAAAGACCATGCGGGTATTATCACCACCTCTTCCCGCAGCTACACGGCCACGGGTATGACCATGGTGAATGTTGATGGACGCGGCAATGCCACAACCGTTCACTCTGACCTCGCCGGGCGCACCATCAGCATGACGGATGCCGCCAATGCGACGACAACCACAGCATACGATGCCGTCCACGACCATCCCACCGTGGTGACAGACACCATGGGCAACACATCCTGCTACAAGTATGATGCCCGTGGTCGCAAGATTGCGGAATGGGGTACTGCTCTGCAGCCCGTTTGCTTCGGTTACGATGACATGGACAACATGACCACGCTGCGCACATTCCGCGCGGATAACGAGGTCATTACCACCGACCCAAGTGAGCGAACTGATGGGGATGTAACAACCTGGGCGTTCAATCCCGTGACCGGTCTTGAAATATCCAAGACCTACGCCGACAATACTACCGTGGTGAAAACCTACGATG
>CALABM010000143.1 GCA_937885815.1 uncultured Verrucomicrobiales bacterium
AATAGTCAGAAATAATTTTTTAAAGTCGGGTCAAGCCCAAACAATGTGGAATTTGAATTTTCATATCACGATGTGCCCACATTCAATTAACACTCTTAACCGGTAGTTTTGAAAGTTGCGATAGCCATAGGCCCGGCGTTGAATTAATTTCATTTTTCGGTGGAAGCCTTCTGTAATCCCGTTGCTCTTTGTAAAGCGCCACATGCGGATGATAGGTTCAAACCACTGACGTATTGTGCGCCCCAGTTTTTTGAATATCTCTGGTGCTTCATGAAGCATCTGCCACACCATTTTCTTGAGTCTTTCCAGCAGAGGTATACAATTGGCTCGCTTTCTCTCCTTTATGCTCAATATGGTACATAACTCTTCCTTGAAATCGTAGGCGGTCTGAATGGCCGGATGTTGGCTGAATTCTTTTTCCAGTAGCAGCCTCTGTGCAGGTCTTAAATTGGCACCCTTTGTACGCAAGGCACAAGTAATGCCCCTCTTCCATCTTATCTCCGGATCTACGGCTTTGCAGAACTCATGGAACGTATCAATAATAAGACGTATCACATGAAATCTATCGGCTACTATCTTAGCGCGAGGGAAGAGGCGCTGCACGATGCTGCGAAAGGGGGAACTTAAATCCATGCAGATGACTTTTACCTGTTCTCTGCCCTTTAGTCGTCTCAGGTTTGCTTCTAATACCTTACTATTCTTACCCTCAAAGATTTCATAAACGCGATGATGTCGCAAATCTGCCAGGGTTACAGCAAACTTATGGCCCTTGGTCCGCCCTCTGTGAATGCTGTGCTCATCTATCCCCATTACCTGGGGACAGGGATACTGTAGCTGCTCGCAAAGCAAGGCTGCGTGGTTTTTGTGCAGCTGACGTTCTACTGTACTGGTACTGATTCGATATTTCAATCCGATTGCTTTGTTGCTTACACCATTAGCACACTCTTTGGAGAGCATGTCGTTGAGTCTGGCATTGCGGCGTTGCCATTTGCCTATGCCTATTCGGTTGCATGATTGCGAAAAGCTCCTTCCACAACATCGGCATTTATATCGTTTTAGTCTAATTCTTAGACGTTTCCTGGCGCCATCTCGCCCTATGGCGCTTGCGTTTCGATGGTAATAACCATGAGCATAAAGCTCATGGCTGCCGCAATGCGGACACACCGGAGCTTCAACTTCATCACATGTGGCATAAGCAAATTTGCCTTGACTATCCACGCTCTCTCCTGTAATCTTCAAGTACTTCAAGAACACAACACTGGGCATGGTAGGAGATTTCTCCTCCATGCTCAATCTTTTTCTGCTTTTTACTATTACTTTTTTCCGTCTTCGTTTCTTCCTCGCCGGGCTCATTCCACAATTATTGCAGAAGAGCCCAGAAGAGCCTCATTTT
>CALABM010000144.1 GCA_937885815.1 uncultured Verrucomicrobiales bacterium
CAGTCTTGCTACGCCGAGGCGAGACGCCCACCTAGCAAGGGTTTTACTTGCGGCGACGGCGTGCAGCCAAAGCCGCCAGAGCCAGCAGGCTCAGCGTCGCCGTGGTGGGCTCGGGGATGGTGACGGTGTTCAGGTGTTGCAAGGAAATAGTGCCACTGCTGCTGTCGTAACTCAGGGTGGTTTCATCATTCACCCATGCCCCGGTGAAGAAGGTGTTTGCCAGAATGGTATCTGTCACATTGAGCTCCACGCCATCGAGGATAAATCGTGCCACATCGACATCCGAGAAGAGTACTACCTGTTCGTTATCGCTGTATTCTGCCCCCAGTGTCAGGACGAGGTTTATCTTGTCACCTCCTGTGAGTGCCTTGAAGGTCAGAGTGGAACCTTCGGCCATGCTGAAATAGACGCCATCTGCTACCAGCGTGGAGCCCGCCTCTAATGTCAGGTTGGCATCTACGAGGCAACTTTGCGGCGGCTCGGCTACGCTTGCAGCCTCACGCAGTGAGAATGTGGCTGCTGCCTCTTGGGAGGGAGCCCCAACCACAGCGAAGCTCGCGCCATCGGCTATGTTGATGTTCTCAGCCCTTACTGTAGCGCCGTTCGTCAGCGTAAGACTACCGGACTCGCCGATATTGATATCGCTACTGCCGGCATCCAGCTCGGCATTGCTGACCTTCACGTTTGCATTACTGCCCGCAGCCACATTCAGCCCGGCGGTGGTCTTCAGAACCGCCTGTTCTTCAACTCGCAGCGTGCCGCCATACAGCGTGACCTTCCCATGCATTTCGCTCGTCCGGGAATTGGCTATTTCCTCTGCCGTTGCTGTACGTCCGGCTCCATCTGCTGTCAACAGCTCGTTGAGATGAGTTTCCGTATAAGCACCGGTGAAGATGATATCACCCTCCTGCTTAATGACGTTACCCTCACTGGTTGTGTAATCGGCATTCAGTCCCACCGTCACATATGAACCAATGTATACAGAATCCCGGAACTCGATGCTCTTGCCCGCAGCTGCAGACAGGTGGAAGTGCCCGCCATCGGATGCCGTGCTTTTCATGTAAATGCTCCGCAGGCGATAGTTGGAGCCTTCTTTTTCGTAGTTGCCGGCGATGAGGGTGTTTCCGTTGTTCTGAAGGTAAAGGCTGCCTTCGCTATAGATGGCTCCGCCGAGGGCGGAGGCGGCGGAGGAGGAGGAGTTGCCGGTGAAGCTTACGTCGCCCCCGTTATCGCAGATGGAGATAGTGGAAGAACTTCCTCCGTAGATAGCGCCGCCATAGGAGTAGGAGGCGGATATTGATGATGAGGAGCCTGTTGCCTTATTTTGAGCGAACGTTACGGCCCCGGAAGTCTCGGTGATGGATGCGCCTTTAGCACCATAAATAGCACCACCATGTGCGTAGAGGTAAGTGTAGCTTTCGTTGCGTACGGCGCTTACTTCATTTCCGTTGAAGGTCACGCGGCTGTTGCCCTTCAGCCGCAGGGTTGTAGCGTGTATCGCGCCACCGTAGTAGTAGTAGTAGTAGTAGTAGGAGTAGGAGGAGGTGGAGTAGGAGTCGAAATCACTTTCCTTCAATCCTTCGAAGGTAACACGGCCGATATCCTCGATGGCAAGAGTCGATACATTGTGGAAGGCTTTATTTGCTCCTCCCTTGTAGGTCAGGGAATAGAGGTCGCCATCTTCTTCGATAGTAAAGAGGATGGAGCCGTTTTCTTTTAACTCCTGTGAGGGGGTCCACCAAGTGGCGGAAGAGGGCGTGAAGGTGATGGAGCTATCCAGCAGAAAGGCGAGGTTGCCGGAAGTTGTCCGGTAATCATATAAATCATCCGGGTCAGCGAGGTTGTGCGGAGTGTAATCCGAGGGGACTTCCACGGCTTGTGCCCGGGAGGATAGACCAGCTGCGACAAGCAGGACGGCCGAGAGCAGTGATAATGGGAGATGGAGTTTCATGGTGTAACGGAAGTGACAGCTTGTTTATAATATAGTAACGTCGTTACCTGAGTCAAGCAAGAACTGTGCTGCCCCGCACAAAAATATGTCGCGGAATGCGCGCGAAATTGTTATTTTCTGTATACCAACCTGTGCCTAAAGTGGGGTATCACGTGTACACCAAAGAGAGGAACCGTGCTATGTCCGGCTATGTCGCAGGTTGTCGCGCTAATTCCTTGAAGCACTGAAGCCTGAAGGCGTGAACCTTCAGGCTATGTCTGGGAAAATTTGCGTACGGGGTAAACTCTCTTGAATGGAAACGCAGCAGATGAAAGAGCGCCGGCTATGCTGAAATGGCTTGTTATAACAACTCGCCCGGCAGAAGTGTTATCTGCCGGGCGTGTGATGTTCGGGAATGTTTTACGGCAAATCAGGCCAAGGTGGCCTTATGAGCGTTATGGATGATTTCCGCCTCGCGCTTGACGCGCACCTGCAGGTCTGCCAGTGCGTTCATGTAGTAAATGTAAGCGTCAAAGGGTGAGGGGTAGGGGGTAAACCCATTGCTCTTCTCCATGTAGTGGAAGTGGTCTGCGCTCTGCAGCTTACGCCACACGTGAATCATGTCGCGGTCCTCGCTGTCCTTCACAGAGTTTTCCAAATCGTAGATTTTCTTGATGGCTTCCTGCTGCATGACGTTGCCATTCCAGTGCGTGGTGGTGCCGAACGTGGAGCAGCTGACGGGGCTGGGCACATCCAGAGTGCCGGTGGAGTCAAAGCTGCGCACGCATTCGGTGGGCGTCATGAAGTTGTTGCCGGCGAATAGGGCGGCCATAATCATGCTGCGCCAGAACTCGAACACGCCCGTGGTGTCCGGCTGTCGCTCGCCGAGGGTCTCGTAGTCCATGGAGAGGTTCACCACCTGTCCCTGCTGCTGGCCAAGCCAGTCGGCATAGGTGTAGGGGGAGAGGGGATACTCACTCCATGAAGGGTCTACACGGCGGTTCGCCAAATCGTTGGAGAGGTGGCGGTTGCGTACGATGGTTTTGGTTTTGGCGATGAGCGGAGCGCACTGCAGCTCGTTGGGGTGCAGGTTCTTCATCATGCGGCTGCTGCCATCTGCCATGATGCCTTCAAAGCCCATATCATAGGCCTGAGCGGCGATGGCGTTGGAGTACAGCATACCGGTGTTCCAGAGCACTGTGGGGCGCTGGCCGAAGAGCTCCTCGATGAGGTCCATGTGTTCCTCTACCTGTTCTGCGAACTCGCCTGTGGAGTACAGGGAGGCCAGAGAGGCGTAGTACGGCATGGCGAGAAACTCCACACAACCGGTCTCGGCCAGCTCTTGGAAGGAGGTGATGAGGTCCGGGCGGTGGTACTTGGCCTGCTCCAGAATAACGCCGGAAATGGCCAGTGCGAACTTGAACTTGCCATCAGAGAGCTCAATGAGTTGCTTCATGAGTCTGTTGGCCGGCAGGTAGCAGCGTTCTGCCACCTCGCTGAGCATGCGCCCGTTCAGTTCGTCGTCCTCATAGAAGGCGTGCTCGCCAATCTTGAAGAAATCGTACGGTATCAGGCGGTTAGGCTGATGCGCGTGGAATGTCAGAGAAATATTCATAATTCCTTAGCGGGTAAGGGGGATGATTCTTTTTTACCAACCGAGCACGTGGTGATAAACGCGCAGCATCTTGTCCGCAGCGGTTTCCCAGTTGGAGTTCTTAATATCCTGAGCGCTCTGCTCAGCCACCTGCTTGTAAAGCTCTTCATCCGTGATGAGATCCACGATGTGCTTGGCCATCATGTTCACATCCCAGAAGTCTGCCTTGAGGGCGCCCTTCATCACCTCGGCCACGCCACTCTGCTTGGAGATGACGGCCGGAATGTTGAACTGAGCGGCTTCCAGAGCGGAAAGGCCGAAGGGCTCTGAGACGGAGGGCATGCAGTACACGTCCGTCATGCTCAGCAGCTCGTTTACCTTCTGCTTGTTCAGGAAGCCGGTGAAGTGGAACTTGTCGCCCACGCCGTGGAAGGCGCCGGTCTCGATGAGCTGGCGGAGCTTCTCGCCCGTACCGGCCATCACGAAGCGTACGTTGTCCGTCTGCTCCAGCACCTTGGCTGCAATCTGCAGGAAGAACTCCGGGCCTTTCTGTGCTGTCAAGCGGCCCAAGAAGAGGACGAGCTTCTCCGGGAACTTCTTCTTGGTGTGGAAGACGTGCACGGGGTCGGCACCGTTATGGACGGGGAAAATCTTGGCGGGGTCAATGCCGTAGTGGCCGGCGGCCACAGTACCGGTGTATTTGGACACGGGGATAACGGCATCTGCTTGTTCCATGCCGTATTTTTCGATGTCGTAAATCCAGCCGCGAGCATCAGCACCGGCACGGTCAAACTGGGAAGCGTGCAGGTGCACAACGAGCGGCTTGCCCGTAGCCTTCTTCACCTCAACACCAGCCAGATACGTCATCCAATCATGAGCGTGTACCACGTCAAAATCATAACTGCGAGCCATGACGGCGCAGATTTTCGAGAACTCGATGACCTTGCGTGCTAAGTCGCCGGCGTACAGGTCTTCCTTGCTGGTGAACAGGTCCAAATCCGCCTTGTGCACCTTGCTGAAGAGAAGTTTGCCTTCGCGGGTGAATACGATGTTGCCCGGGGTGCCTTCTTCGCAGGCGTAAGGATCCAGATTCACCGGGGCCTTGCCTACCACGGAAAAACTCTCATACGTGTACCCCTCTTCCAGGGTTTCCATTTCCCTGTGTTCAAGGTTGTTAATGCCTACCAGTCCAAAACCTTCATAAGTTGCACCGGGTTTTGCTTTGGGTACGATTACTGACAGGTCAACCTTCTGTGCTAATGCGCGGGAGATGCCCATGCAAGCCACACCCAATCCGCCATTAATCAGCGGAGGGAACTCCCAGCCTAACTTTAATACTTTTATCCTTCTCATACGTTCCTCTTTTTTCGTTGGTTGTCAGTGACGCTGCGGCCACTTTGCCTCAGCGTCACCGCTATTAAACACCTTTGCACGCCTCTTGACAAGTCTAAAGTGTGTGCAAATGCCGCCATTCCCTGTGTTATACTATGATTTTCAGAGAATTCAGCTATTTCTAACGAATTCTGACAGCGGAATCCGCGGGGCGGAGCGGGGAGAATCAGTTCTCAAGGTTAGCTCGGCGGATGTCCTGAAGCGCTTCAATGAAGTCATCCAGAATTTCCGCAGGAACCATGATTCGGTCACGGTTGGAGCTCACTTTTTCCGTGATACGCACCACGCGGCCTCGTGCATTGCTCTTGAGGTCGATGAAGAAGGTTTTACGATCCGCAATGATTTTCTCTGTACAAATGATATCGTCGTCCACTGTTGTATATTCGGGACGCTGTTGTACGCCCCGGCTCTTATATAATATAGCAAGAAGAAACCATCAGTCAATAAATAAAATATGACACGGGTATAAAAGTGGGGTGAAATAGTGAAAAAATATCGGTTGGTGCGTCTCCGTGCCAGATTTGACTTGATTTTTCCGCCCGGAGAGGGCATACTGGTGGCGTGAAGGCATGATTCGCATATATTCACAGTCTGCGCAAGGAATATCCCGTATGGTTGGGCTGGATGAGCCGGAAGACCTCAACGGGGATATTTTCTGGATAGACCTCCTCACTCCTACGGCTGAGGAGCTGCGCTTCGCTGAGAAGCTTTGCTTCATTGAAATGCCCACGAAGGATGAAATGCGAGAAATTGAGGCCACCTCTCGTCTGTACTGTGAGGACGGCGCCCGTTTCATGACGACTACCGTGCTCTCCCGCGTGGAGACGGATGAACCCATCATCGCTGAAATCACTTTCATCTTGAAAGAAAAGGTGCTCATTACCATCCGCCATACGGATTCTTACTCCTTCCGTATGTTCTCCCAGCAGCTCTTACGCCGTACGGATACGAACCGTGACCTCGTTTTCATCGGGCTTCTGGAGTCACTCGTGGATCGTCAGGCAGACGTGCTTGAGCGCTTCGGTGCGGAGCTGGATACTCTCTCCAAGAAGGTCTTCGTATCCCAGCACCGCCGCAAGGAGAAGGAGGACTCGCCTGATACGGATGACCTGCGTGATGCCCTTGAAGAGCTTGGCCGAGTGGGTGACCTTATTACCCGCCAGCGAGATGCCCTCGTGAACCTCCTGCGCATGATTACTTTCGCCGGCAATGAGGATTCCTGCCTCAGCAGCCATGATAGCCTCTATGTGCCGCTCCGTCCCGTCTCGCGAGACGTGAACTCCCTCTCCGAGTACGCTTCCTTCCTTTCCAATAAGATTAACTTCATGCTTGATGCCGTGCTGGGGCTCATTAACATTGAGCAGAACGACATCGTGAAGGTGTTCACCATCATGAGCGTGGTGTTCCTTCCGCCCACGCTCATTGCCAGCATCTTCGGTATGAACTTCAAATCCATGCCCCTACTTGATTCTCCCTGGGGATTCTGGGTATCACTTGTCATGATGGTGCTTGCCGGTGCCATCCCCCTCATCATCTTCAAACTCAAACGCTACATCTGAATACCATGATAAGCACTCGTAAGGTCATTAAGCCTGAGCAGGAAATCCAGAAGGCAGACATCCTCATCGAAGCTCTGCCTTACATGCAGTCCTACAGAGACAAGACGATTCTCATCAAGTTCGGCGGTTCCGCTATGGATGACCCGGAGCTTGTGAAGTCCCTCATGCGTGATATCGTGGTGCTGGAGGCCATGGGCATGAACCCCGTGGTGGTGCACGGCGGTGGTAAGGCCATCTCCAAGGCTATGGCGGATGCCGGCCTTGAGGCTCGATTCGTGAATGGCCTGCGAGTCACCACTCCTGAGGCTATCGACATCGTGGAGCGCACGCTTTCCGGCACGATTAACCCCGGGCTTGTGGAGATGATGCGTTCCTCCGGTGGTAAGGCCGTGGGTATTCCCGGCACGAATGTTTTCGTGGGTGAGAAGCTCATGGAGAAGGATGCCGAGGGCAATCCCGTGGACATCGGCATGGTGGGTCGCGTTATCGGCAGCCAGCTCCGCCGCGTGGAAGAAGCTCTTTCCCTGCAGCTTACACCTGTTATTTCTCCTCTTGCCCGTGAGCTCGGCACGAATCAGGCTCTGAACGTGAATGCTGACCTCGCTGCTGCGGCTCTTGCCTGTGAGCTGAAGCCCGTGAAGCTCGTGTACATTTCGGATGTTCCCGGCCTGATGCTGGATCCCAAGGACCCCAGCACCATCGTGAAGAGTATCAACCGCAAGGAAGCCTTCCAGCTGATTGATGAAGGTGTCATCTCCGGCGGTATGATTCCCAAGGTCAAGAGCGCCGTGGATGCCCTGAACGCCGGTGTGCGTAAGGTGCACTTTGTGGATGGACGTCTGCCGCACACCCTCCTGCTGGAAATCTTCACGCCGGAAGGTATCGGTACGGAAATCGTGCGCGAGCAGCGCTGATTCTAAAGCTTTTCTGATTCATATGACACCGCCACGCTCCATTGCTTTGCTTGCCGGTGTGCGCAACAGCGGCAACCTGCAGCTTATGCAAACGGTTGCCGCTGCCTGTCAAGAGGCCGGCCTGAATGTGTATGAATATACTCGGGACTCCTCTGAGGTGCCTGAGGTGCTCATCTGCCTTGGTGGGGATGGCACCATGCTTTCCGCCGCCACCAGAGCGGCAAGGAAGGGTATCATCCTCGGCGGTATCAATACCGGCCACCTTGGTTTCTTGAGTGCCTGTGCTCGCTCGCAGGTGGCCGCTCTGATATCCTCTCTTGCTGAGGGCACATTCAGGGTAGAGGAGCGAGTGATGCTTGAAATCTCCCAGCAGAGTGTCACCTCATACCCGGAGCCGCTTCTGGCGCTTAATGAGGTTTCCCTCATGCGTGCTCAGACCGGTAAGATGATTGATGTGGACGTGGAGCTGAACGGCTGCCTGCTGAACCGCTATCATGCGGATGGTGTGCTCGTGGCCACTCCCACAGGCTCCACCGCTTATTCTCTTTCCGCCGGTGGCCCGCTCCTCTGGCCGGACGCTCGGGTTATCTCCATCACCCCCATCTGTCCCCACAGCCTGACAAGCCGCCCCGTCGTGGTGCCGGATACCATGGAAATCACTCTTCGTCCCCGCGCCCGCCGTGGCCGCATGGAAGAATCCATTATCTATTCTGTAGACGGCCGCTCCGCTCATCACATCCCCGTGAATGACGTGCTCACCATCCGCCGCGCTGAGCGCCCGCTGAAGCTCCTCGCCCTCCCGGATAATGACTTCGCCGTCCGCCTCCGTGCAAAGCTTGGGTGGTGATGCTTATCGGCTGATATATTACCGCCGTAAAAAGTCTTTCTTCCATGACCTCTGTAAGTCCCAAACTCCGTAAGGGAAAGGTGCTTGCACCTCAGCTGCTCGTGCAGCGCAAGGCCTCGCTGATTCATGAGTTGCCCTGCATAGTGGCATGGTTGCCGCTGATGGTGGCCTTTCTGAGCATGCCGGTGTGGGCGTTGGCTGGGGGACTGGGCGATACGCTTGGGGTTGTGAGCTTTATTTTCTGCGTGATAGGGCTTATCCTCAGCCTGATAGTGAGCTTGGCCCTGCTGTTTTTCAAAGCTCGGCGTGTGGAGGCTTTGCTGCTGATGCTGAGCACCATCGTGCTGTTTCCTCTGTACTTGATGGTGGTTTTAACGCTCGTTTTTGGTTAGGCCTTGGAATATGTTTTAACGCCCTAATCCCTGGGCGATGAGGGTGAGGAAGCCCTCGTAGTGGCGGAGGAGGGAGAGGCGGGCGGTACTGATGGCTGCCGGGGTGCCGTTGCCCTGAAGGGAGCGCACGGGGCAATGGAGCTGTGCGGCCTTGTCTGTGTAGGTCAGCCATGCTTCATGTGCTGCGAGGAACTTGGCTTGACAGGTGCTGTTATAGTCCTCCGGGGCGGAGTCCAGGCGGGTGTTCGTGATGAACTCCATGCTTGGGCGGTCTCCCACCATGAGGGAGGCTATGAACTGCACGCGGTTAAGGTGCTGGGCCAGCAGATGGGCGTGGAGCTCCTGCAAGTCACCTCGGTACGTGTCCCATGTGCTGATGCGGTTGCTGATGGCTGCGGTAAAGGCGTCTTCTTCCTCCGTTGTCTGCTCGGGGCAGCGCTCCGGCTCTGTGAGCACGGAGTGCCGGCGCATGTGCTGCATGTCTTTCTGCATCAGCGAGAGCAGGGCGCTGCGGTACTGCTGCATGGCGGTGCTGTAACGCTCAGGTTGTGTTGTTCGGAGAGGCTCCAGTGAGTAGGCGGCATAATCCATTTGTGCCGTAAATGCCTGAGTTGCGGCCTCAGCTGCTTCGCAAATGGCCTGCTGGGCAGCAGCTATATCATGACGGCCGCATACACAGAGACTGCCATTCTCTCGGGAGTACTGTATATCCTGCAGCCAGATGCTGTACATGGTCGCCACGGTATCTCTATTGTTTGTGCGGCTGGCTGCTTCCGGTAGTACGCGGGCAGTTCCCGCTCCCGCGGATATAGCCGTGGGGGATGCTATCAGCGCGGCGAGCATGAGGCCGCAGAAAAGACGCCGGGAGGTAAGGGGAAGGCAGGGCATGGTCGCAGGTGGTATTAAGCTGGTTTCGCCCGTCATTGTAGGGGCATTATTTGTAATGTCAAGCAAATATGCTTAGGCTGATACCGCCTCCTGAGACTATGATGGGGGGGGCTACGAGAGAAATTCTTCCCCCGGCCGCGCGGATGAGCTCTGCGCATTCCGTATGTCCATTAAAGTCAGCAATGAAGAGTAGTGTGGTGCTGAACTCATCCGTAGCATTGACATCAATGCCGGGCGCTGCGAGTAACTTGGCGCACTCGGCATACCCTTTTTCGGCGTCTCTTCCTGTGTTTTGTCTCCTTTGAGATGGGTATTCACCTAAAGTGAGAAGCTAGAGAAGGGGGACGAAAACATGATACCTTGCTTGGTGGCTAGGTATGGACGAATTAGATGGGGCGTTTTTTCAGGCATTTCAACGAACTTTTTTTCATAAAAGAACACTAATGAGTTATATGTCAATGGTGAAAATGAGGGCCAAGTGTTAAAAGAAAGTTACAACGGATGAAATATATTGCTCTTGCTGTTTGAAGTATGATAATATATAGGAGAAGAAGGAGATAAGTATGAAAAAGAAAATTCTGACTTGTAAACGCGGGCTCATTATCTGCTTAGTGCTGACGGTGAGTGGTATTCTGGTGGGGCTGGGGGCTTTTGGCTGTATGATGGATGAGCTGAGCGAGATGCTGAGACTCGGGCTGAGAGATTTGCTGGAGTTGGAGCCGCCGAACCCGCCTATTTGTGATATTGATCATGATGATGCTTGGCTTTTGCGGGGACTGACGATAGTGGATGCGTATGATGCAGAGGACGTGGTGGCTGCTGCCATTGTGTGTGGCGTATCTTTGCTGGGGGCTCTGCTGAGTGGGCTTGCGGCACTGGTACTTTCCTTCTTCGTGGGCAACAAGCCTGCAGAGGTCCCGAAGAGCTGACCACCGGGCCTTTCTCCATCTTGAAAGAGATGCGCCATTACCCGAGCCTGGGTAATGGCACATGTTTGTATTAAGCGGATATTTTACTCCTGCTCGCCTTCAGCGAGCTTGGCGTAAGCGAACTCTTCGTCCGGGTCGGCACCATGCTGAGCCTTGTGTACCTTGGAGCGGAACAGCTTCATGATGAACACGAAGGAGCAGGGGATGAAGAATACACCCACCAAGGTAGCAACGCTCATGCCGATTACCACCACCACACCGATGGCGTTACGGGCCAAAGCACCGGAGCCTTCAGCAGTGAGCAGCGGTACGCAGCCCAAAATGAAGGCGAAGGAGGTCATCAGAATCGGGCGCAGACGCATGCGGGCTGCCGTTACGGCGGCATCGATGAGGGACTGTCCACGCTCCATCTGCAGCACGGCGAACTCCACAATGAGAATGGCGTTCTTAGCGGCAAGACCCACAAGCATGACCAGACCAATCTGAGCGTAGAGGTCCAGCGTGAGCTTGAATACCCACAGGCCGAAGAAGGCTCCCAGCACAGCGATGGGCACGGAAAGGAAGATGGAGAGCGGGAGCGTCCACTTCTCATACAGAGCCGCCATGATGAGGAAGGCGAATACGCCGGAGAGCGTGAAGATGGCGCCGAGGCCGAGACCGTCCTGAACCTTCTTTTCCTGGAAGCTCATGTCCACATAGGAGATGCCGAACTTGGTCTTGTCCATCGTCTCATTGAACACCTCCTCAATGGCAGCCATGGCCTGAGCGGAGGAATAGCCATCAGCGGGTGCCACGCGGATGGTGCCGCAGTTGTAGTTATTGTTGTGCTGCACGAACTCAGTATCAGCGATATCGCGGATGGTGACGAGGGTGCTGAGCGGTACGGATTCACCGCGATTGTTGGAAACATAGAAGTTTGCAATCTGATCCGTATTCGTGCGGCTGGCGCCTGCAGCTTGCATGTATACCTGCCACTGCTGGCCGAACTGCGTGTAGTAGTTCACGAAGCGGGAGCCGTTGAAGCACTGCAGCAGGGAGTTGGCGCCGGCGTAGTCCACACCCTGAGCAAGGCACTTGTCCTTATCAATGGCGATACCCTTCTGCGGTACGGCCGGCAGCATCATGTCAGATGCTGTCTTGATAGCGGGATGGGCTTTCAGAGCTGCCTCCAAGCGCTGCATCTGGGCGTACAGAGCGGCCACGCCCTGACCTTCCAAGTCCTGCAGCACGAAGGAGATATCATTACCCGTACCCACACCGGGAATGGCGGGGGGCATGGCCATGAAGACGATACCGTCCGCGCCGCTCATGTCCAGCCTGGCGCTGAGGCGCTCGTAGATATCCTGAGCGGTGGGGTGCTCGCCGTTTTCCATAACGGGGCGATCTGCGAAGTCATGCAGCTTCACGAAGTAGGTCATAGCATTCGTGGTCTGCACGTTAATCATGAGGTTCATACCAAGGATGGATACCACATGATCCACAGCGGAATCACTCAGCAGCACTTCCTCCACAGGAATGGTTTCCTCAGTAAGACGCTGCAGGGAGGCACCGGGCTTCATGACAACACCGGCGATGAGGAAGCCCTGGTCTTCAGAGGGAAGGAAGCCACCCGGCACACGGCTGGCAGTGGGGATAATGAGGAGGGTGATACCAGCCAAGATGGGCATGGAAATCCAGAGGCGGCGGCAGAAGAAGCCACAGGCAGCCGCGAACTTACCGGCCACCCAGTCATAGCCCTTGTTGAAGGCATTGTAGAAGGGGGTGAGCAGGGACTTGTGCTCCTTCTTGTTCTTCAGCATGATAGCTGAGAGCGCCGGCGAAAGGGTGAGGGCGTTGAATGCGGAAATCAACATGGAGACCGCAATCGTCACTGCGAACTGCTGGAAGAGTGTACCGGTGATGCCGGGGAGCATCACGGAGGGAAGGAACACGGCTGCCAGCACGAGGGCAATGGCCATTACCGGGCCGCTCACTTCCTTCATGGCTGCGAAGGTGGCCTGACGGGGTGTCATGCCGTTCTCCATGTGGGATTCTACGGCTTCCACCACCACGATGGCGTCATCCACCACGAGACCAATGGCCAGCACCATGCCCAGAAGGCAGATGGTGTTCAGCGAGAAGCCCAGAATGGGGAAGAAGCAGAAGGTGGTTACCAAGGATACCGGCACAGCAATGAGGGGAATGAGTGTGGCGCGCCAGCCCTGAAGGAACAGGAACACCACAATGGCTACCAGCACAAGTGCCTCAAAGAGGGTGTGGATAATCTCATTAATGGAGTCACTCACCGTGGTGGTTGTATCCAGTGCCACGAACCCGCGCATACCTTCCGGCATCACGCTTTCCTTCTCTGCGAAGAGCTGGCGGAGGTTGGCCACGGTTTCCAGAGCGTTTGCTTCAGCCGCCTGGTAGATAGCAAGGCAGGTGGCGGGGGTGCCGTCCACTCGGCCGGCGAGGGAGTAGCTCTGAGAGCCGAGCTCGATGTTGGCAATGTCACGCAGGCGCACGGACTGGGTGTGGTTCTGCATGATGATGATATCACGGAACTCCTCGATGCTTTCCATGCGGCCCTTATTACGGATGGTGTAGGTAAACTCCTGACCATCAGGCATGGGCTCAGCACCCACGGAACCACCGGGGTTAATGGTATTCTGCTGGTTAATAGCGTTATACACCTGGTCCACGCTGATACCCTTTTGGGCCATGAGCTCGCTGTCCAGCCAGATACGCACAGCGTAACGGCCACCGAATACCATCACGTCACCCACGCCCTTGACGCGCTTAACCGGGTCCACAAGATTGATGTAGGCATAACCGGTCAGGTCAATGGGGTTGAAGAAGCCTTCAGGGGAGTCAATGGCATAAATCATCAGCGGCAGACCTGCGGACTGCTTGATAGTCACGCCCATCTGCGATACCGTGGAGGGCAGCTGGGAGGTGGACTGGCTGTAACGCATGTAGGTGAGCTGCTGGTTCGTGTTAGCATCCGAACCGGGCTCAAAGATAACATTCAGCGTGCAGGAGCCGTTATTTGATGAGGTGGAAGCCATGTAGTCCATCCTCTGAATACCGGAGAGCTGCAGCTCAATGGGGGTGGCCACGGCGTCAGCCACTTCCTGAGCGTTAGCGCCGGGATAAGTGGCGCTGAGCTGAATGGTGATGGGGGTGATATCCGGGTACTGCGAGATGGGCAGGGCCAGCATGCAGATGATACCCAGCATCGTGGTGACGATGGAGATAACGCCGGCGATGATGGGGTGTTTAATGAAAAACGGAGACATAATGATTCAGCGGTGTGAGGTTTATTTGTACTGAGGAGCAGCGTTTTCTGTATCAGCTGTTACGGAGTCCACCACCGTCTGTGGTGCTTGATAATGGAAGATTTCCGGAGTGAGGGTATTAGCCCGTGTGTTCTGGCTACTGTTCTTCTGCAAGGTGCGGGACGCAGCCATGAGGGAACCTTCCACAATGACGGGAACATTGTTCATGTCCGTAAACTCCATCTGCTTGAGTATCATTTCCATAGCGGAGGAGAAACCGGCACCGCGTGCTACAAGCTCCAGCTCATCTTTAGCGCCGGCTTGGCGCAGCACAAGCTGCTTGGCATTCTGCACACCGGCACGGCGCAGAACGAGCGCGCGCCAGTCTTCAGCCTGTTCCTGCTGCGGATAATCATCCGGGAGGGTCTGGCCTGCTTGTTTTTCCAGGAGGGCGCGCCAGTCCGCCACCTCGGCGTTCTTCAGCACGAGGGCGTCCCAGCTGTCCACCTCAGCACCGCCCAGAATCATGGCGTCCAGACTGCTGGCGCCGGTCTTGGCGAGCATGAGCGGCACAATGGAGGCTCGGTCCACATCCACCACATACATGGGCTGGTTCACTACCGGGCCGGGCTGGCCATTCTCGCCGGGTTCCTGTACGGGAAGTACCACCAGCTTGCCCAGCGTCACCGGAAGTGCGGCAGGCGTGTTATCCGGGCGCAGAAGCAGCAGCAAATCGCGGCCGCCGGCGTTCATCGGTGCACGGGCCGGCACGATGAAGGCATCCTTGATGGGGGCCATGGAGGCGCGTACGCGCACAGGCATGCCGCTGCGTAAGCCA
The DNA here is from genome assembly GCA_937885815.1 of uncultured Verrucomicrobiales bacterium. Lineage (GTDB taxonomy): Bacteria > Verrucomicrobiota > Verrucomicrobiia > Verrucomicrobiales > Akkermansiaceae > Akkermansia. Next base: position 14,541 of record CALABM010000144.1, read on the forward strand.
TGATCCACATTTTCCACGCGGCCTACGAGACCGAACGTGCCAGTGGTGGTGCTCAGCGTATTATCCATGGATACGATTTCACCCTTTGCGGGGTAAACGGCGCCGTTTCTGAGAACGAGGTCAAACTGCACGCGGCCGTTTTGCTCAGCCTGATTGCGGCGCATAATCTCGATGCTCTGCAGCGCTTCTCGGCCACTCACGCTGAAATCCACACGGATGGGATTAATGGAGGAAAGCGTGACAAGCGGTTCTTGGCCGGAGGGGGAAACCAGCGCACCGATGGAGGGCTTGCTAATGCCGACTCTGCCGTTAAAAGGAGCCCTGATGGTGGTGTAATTCAGATTGATTTCAGCAAGGCGTACGGCTGCTTCCATCTGTGCGATGTTGGCATCAGCACGCATGACTGCAGCTTCATTCGTCTGCACGCTGGTGCGGGCGTCCGTCACGACCTTATCAGACACGGTGCCGGGGGCGAGGCGGTTGCAGCGCTCAAGTTCCTCACGGCTGGAATCCAATTGAGCCTGAGCCTGTTCTCTGGAGGCCTTAGCTGCCAGAAGGTTAGCGCGGGCTTGGTCCAGCTCTGCTTGATAGGGGGCGGGGTCAATGGTATAGAGCACGTCACCCTCTTTCACGATGGTACCGTTGCGGAAGTGCTGCTGGAGCAGGAAGCCGCTCACACGCGGGCGAATCTCCGTCTCTTCCTCACCGCGCAGGGAACCGTACCACTCTTCCTGAATGGGAACATCCTGACGAAGAAGCGGCGTTACCTTCACAGGGTAAGGGGGCAGGGAGGCCGCCACCTGAGTATTTACCTCGGGCTTCTCGCCGGTGGTAGCCTGCTCAAGAGCTTTTCTCTCGGTTTCGGTAAGGGCGGGGCGGAAGGAGAAGGGCTCCGTCTTCACCGTGCCTCTGGGAGTGGGATCATCAGCCGCAAGACGGCTGTTAGCCGAGGAAATGTTCATGGCGCGCACGCCGTTGGTGGGGTCCGCTACAACGGGCACCTCAGCGGCATTCTCATAGCCGCACTCCTTGAAGTAGTCCATGAGCGGGCGGCCGGCATCCGAGATAGCCACGAGCTTGCTGGTGGTGGTGTAGCCGTCCTCCTCTGTGATAGTGATATCATAACGGCCTGCGATATTCACCGGAACGGTGTGGGGGATGTTGTTCTTATCCACCACGATGATGAAGTAATTTCGCAGCACGGAGCGGATGGCCTCCTGCGGCACCAGCATGGCGTCCATCTGGCGCAGCGGAATCTTTACACGCACCGGCATGCCACCGCGCAGAGCTGCATTCGGGTTCTCCACTTCGCCTTCTACATTGATAAGGCCGGTAGAAGATACGGTGCTTTCCATGGAGATAAGGTTGCCCTGATAGGGATAAACGCTTCCATCCTCGAGAATGATATCGAAGTTCGGGGAGGTCAGTGATTCATCCCGGCGGTCAGACTGCACATCACCATAGCGGCGGAAGGAGTTCACGAGGCCATCACTATTGATGGAGATATCCACACGCATGGGATTGATAGCCGTGATGTTAGCCAGCTTGGTGGTGGAGGAGACGAGATCACCACGGGAGGCCAGAGCCGTGCCCATGACGCCATCATAGGGCGCGCGGATGACGGTGTAGTCCAGATTGATGCGGGCGGTGCTCACAGCGGCTTTTTGCTGCTCGATGCGAGCCTCACAAGCGGCTACATTCGCCTCCGCCGCGCGGAGATTGTGGCGCACGTCGCTCAAATCTTTTTCTGAAACAGCGGCAGTTCTGGCAAGCGCCTCATAGCGAGCGGTATCACGCTTGAGCTGGTCTCGGGTGGCAATGGCGGATGCCAGTTCGGCCTGTGCGGCTTGGAGGTTAGCTTCAGCCTGTGCCAGCTCAGCCTCAAAGAGAGCGGGGTCTATTCTGAAAAGCACGTCACCCTGCTTCACAAACTGGCCATCACTGTACTCTTGTGCTATGAGGAAGCCGCTGACGCGCGGGTGGATGTCCGTATCATTCTTACCGCGAAGATAGCCGAACCATTCGCCGTAATCGGTCACCTGCTGGGTACGGATAGTTGCTGTTTTTACCGTGACTTCCTGAGCCTGAGTCTGAGAGGATTCCTGCTCGTTGCAGCCGGGGATGGTGCTGAGCGTGAAGCCACAAAGAGCCAGTGCTAAAAGCGTGTGTCTGGTCATATGAGGTGTGGATGAGTGATGTTAAAAGTGGCGGGGTTATTCGCACCCATGCATGAGTACGCCGAGAATGATAAAAATGATGATACTGATGGTGCCTGCGCCGATGGTGCCTTCTTTCTTTTCCTTTGGCTCACGAATGATGGTGGGCATTTTGTAAGGAGAATTATTTCGCTCCGTCTGGCTGTAGGGCTGCCATTCTGTCTGCTGCGTGTGAGGAATCTGAGCCGGCACTGGCGGAAGTTTAGCAGAGCTTGCACCGGTATTCTGCACTTGTGGCAGGGGCGGTACCTGCTGAGCGCCCATGCGGGCCTTCACGCCTCGCGTAGCGGTAGGTGATTCCGGCTGAACCTCTGGTATGGAGGGCGCCTCCGGCATTTCAATGCGAGTCAGTTCCGGCGTCATTTGTGCCGGAAGAGAGGAGAGTGAATGCTGGTGTGCAGCAAAATCACGGGCGCGCTGTTCTTGCTCCGCAACCATGGTATTAAGTTTCTCTACCAGGTCGCGAGACATGGCCTCTAGCGCTAGTCTCTGAGGCTCGGTCGTGACTTCGTCACCGTGCGGGATGTCGATGTGGCCGGGAGGATTCATGGTGTAAGGCAGGGTATTAGTCCAGCTTCAGCTCACTCTGTACCGGGCCGTTTTCAGCAGCTGGGCTGACACTGCGAGCCGGCTGTTGAGGAGCAATAGAAGGAGCCATGCGCGGGGCTTCGTCCTCAGGAGAATCTGCCTTCATAGCATTCAGCACGGCTTTGACCATTTTCTGCTTGTCACCATGGGCTGTCCACGCCAGATACAGGAAATCAGCGGGGTGGATGTTGCCATGTTCACGCAGGAAAATGCGATCCTGCTCATCATAGTACATGAGGTCTGAATCCAGAGTGCCATGCAGCTTGGCCTCCGCCTTGCGAATGATGCGGGGAAGGTACGGAATGCCTTGGAAATCATCGTCCGCCGGGGGTAAATCTCTGGCTTTTACAGGCTTTGCATTACCGGAGATGCCACGCTGGGCTGTGATGAAAAAGGTGCGGCGGGCGGCGGCTATCAGCAGAATGGTGGAGGGGGAGGGGTCTCCGTTGACTGCGTAGTCTTGTACGTAGGCGTGCATTTCTTCCGGTGTGTAGCCGATTTCGCGCAAGAGTTTCACTTCACCCGGTAGAAAAAAAGCCAGGGGAGATGTCTGCGGACGCTCGTGATAACGCGCAACGGCATCACGCAGAAGTGTCATAAAGCCATCGTTCCATTCCATATCCTGCATTATAGAAAAATCATCTGTGCGTGGCAAGTATAAATCACGTCTTTGTATGTTATAGTTAAAAAGGGTAGCTGAATATATTGGGGCTTTCAGAGTAAAGTGAAAGCCGGGTCACCATACGGCGGCCCGACTTTACTAGCTCTCATCTGTAAGAAGAATGTGTTACAGTGTATTACTTGCGGCGGTTGCGCTTAGGCTGCTCCGTTTTGGTGGGAGCAGGAGCGGCTGTGCCTTTGGGATACCAGATGGAGTTATCCCCGGTGACCACCACAAAGCCCTGCTCAAGCAGCCAAATCATGTCGGCAGCGTAGGGGGCGTATGCCTCAGAGGCGGCCTTGCGGCTTTCATCATCCGTGCCGGCAGGTACGCCGGAAAGCTCAGCAAACATGGCCTCCACCTTCTCTCCGGAGTGTTCCTTGCTCCAGTTCACGATGGCCATCATGCGGTCAGCCAGCACAGTGTCAGCCGGAATGGTGCGCACACGGCTGGGGCCGGTGAAGTGGTTACCCTGCCACTTGTATATGGGCATGTGGTGGCGGGCAAGGCCGTGGCAGAGGTTCGGAATGAGCATCTGCGGGAAACGGCGGGGTTTGTCGCTCAGAATGGCCAGATGTGCAGCCAGACCGGGAGAAAGCAGCTTGCGGGGCGTGGAGCCGTTCACAAAGACCTTATCCACGGTTTCGTAGACTTTTCCATAATGGTTAGCTGTGAAATCTGCTTCCACGGCACGGGCGTCCTCAAGGATTATGTCCCCAGCGCCTTCTCGGGTGGGCTTCCATACGGTCTTCTTGCTGGCAGCGGCCAGCCAAGCTTGTACAGCCTCCTCATCCTTGTTAAGGGTGATGCGGCTCTTGAAGGTATCCAGCTGCATGTTGGCGTACTTGGATCGGTACAGGTTCATGAGGGCAGCCTGATAACCGTGCCAGTTCACCGGGCCGATGATTTCGCCACCCATGTTGCAAGTAGCAACTGCGGTGAAGGTGCCCTTCGGGGCTTCTGTCTCAATCTCCGTGGCGGTGTACAGCTCACTGAACCAAGGAGCGTTCCAGAGGTATGCAACGGCTTCCGCCTCTGTCAGCCAGCAGGCGCCGTCTCCCTTGGTGGAGTGGATGAGCATGGGGGCATTCTCCAGCTTCATGAACACCAAGTCATAGCGATCCTTGCCGGCCATTACGATGCGGGAAAGATCAAGCAGAGGCATGGCGCGCTTCTGACGGGCGATTTCTTTACTGAAAATCTCAAGAATAGCATTAGTGGGGCGCAGCTCTACACGGAAACCATCAGCCGGCTGCGGCAGTTCCCTGCGAGGGGCTTCCTCGCGAGAGGGGCGTCTGTCACGCCCGCCGGGGCGGGAACCACCCTTGCGGGGGCCGCGCTCATCGCGTGCGGTGGCGTCATCCCTGCGGGGGCGGGAATCTCTGCGGTCAGTATTGGGCCGGCGGGGGCCACCACGGCGCTCGGGGCGCTCGGAGGTGTTAGTCCGCGGCAGGGACGGTGCAGTATCGGCACCCGGCTTGGCCCATGCAGGGCCAAACTGGAAACCGGTCAGCTCGGAAAGGTCAAAGGGCGTGCTGCCCCCCTGTGTGCTGTTTTCCATATAGATTGAGTCAGTAAAAAATAATCTGTAACTGTCCTTAGAGTACCGCTAAAACCGCTTGATTGCAATCTTTTTTTGCATGATTTATGCGAAAAAGCGTTCTTTTCGGGCAGAACGGCGGCTTTGCGGGGCGTCAGACGAGATTTTCCTCTACAAATTCGACACCGACAAGGCAAATGTCATCATCCTGTTCGGGGGACTGAGTAAAGCTATGCATGCCGGCGAGGGCGAAGTCCAGCATTTCCTTGATGTTTTCGGGGCGGTTTCGCTCCAAGCTCTCCATGACGCGCGCTGCGCCCATTTCATCTCCTGCGCTATTGCGGGCTTCCGGCAAGCCGTCCGTAAAGAGCATGAGTTTCATGCCGGGTTCCAGAGTGATATCACTCTCACGGAAGGGCGCGTTTTCCAGCAGGCCGAGTGCAGGGGAGCGGCGCATGAGCGGCTGGAATGCTTTTCCTTCTGCATCCAGAATGATGGGAACCGGGTGACCGGCGGTGGTGATGGTGAGGCGCTTTTTCTGCAGGTCAAAGTAGACGTAGCAGGCGGTAGTGAACATGGTGAGGTTCGCCTTATCAAAGATTCTCCAGAGCTGACGGTTCAGGTTGGAGAGGAAAAGGCCGGGGGTATTCGCGAGGCTGACGAACTGCTCCAGAAGACCGCGCAGCATGGAGGCGATAAGGGCAGCCTGCACGCCGTGGCCCATCACATCACATATCAGCATGCCCACACCGGTGTCTCCCACAGGGAACACTTCAAAGCAATCGCCCGCCACTCCAGCACACGGGCTGTAAATGTGGTGGAAGTGAGCGATGCGCCGTGTGGCGGTCTCTTCATTCTTCCATTCGCGGGAGGGAATGCGCTGAGACTGGAGGGCAAACTGAATTTCCTTCGCGAGTTTGATTTCTTTTTCGAGCGCGCGGTTGCGCTGGTCAAGCTGTTCGGCCATGCGGCGGTAGCGCTGCTGGGTTTCCACTAGTTCTGTGACATCCGAGGAGATGCCGACGATGCCTTTGACGGAGCCGTCCGGAGCGTACCAAGGGAATTTGGAGAGCCTACACCACGAACTGTGCCCACCTTTCCAGCTTTCTTTGTGGATGCGGTTGGTGATAGGCTTGCCGGTGCGCATGATTTCGAGCTCCTCCTGACGGGCGATTTCAGTGGTGTCGTCCGAGAAGAAGTGGGTATCCTTGCAGCCGATGAGGTCAGACGGGGTGCGTACGCCCATTTTTCTGGCGGTGGCCTCATTTGCCATCACAAAGCGGGACTCGCGGTTCTTGTAATAGATGTTGTCCGGCAGGTAGTTAATGAGGTGGCGGAAGAGGTCACGGTCCTCCATGGCGTGCAGGTCCGCCATTTTTCTGCGGGTGATATCCACCCAGACGCCTACGAGCTGGACGGCCTTTTTATCCCGGCCGCGCTCAGCCAAGCCGTTCACGCGAATCCAGCGCCAACCGCGGGAGCGCAGGTTCAGCAAGCGCACCTCCACACGAAGCGGGGAACTGGTGGGGCGGTCCAAATAGCGCTGAACAGCGTTGATGAAATGCTGGCGGTCTTCCTCATGAATGGTGAGCTCCGGGGAGGTAAAGATATTCGGAGCAAGCTCGCGGAAGGGAAGCCCCATCATGCGCAGGCATTGCTCCGTGTAGTAAATCTCCCCGCTGGGAATATCCCAGCAGTATACGCCCTCTTCTGCGGCACGGAGCGCCCTGCGAACCAACCCCCAGTTAAATACACCGGGCACGGAGGAACGCTGAGGCTTGTTGTCAGAATCGCGGCTCATCGCTTATATTTTTTACGCCTACGGGCGCCATATTGCAAGCACAAACTTACGAAACAAAAGAAAAAATGGGTTCGTGACTTGAGAAAAGTGCCGTTCGGGTTCTGTAAGCCAGATTCTGTCCACCCTTGCGGGCTGTGTGGCCATTTTTCTTACGGGGGTGAACCCGTACCCGGCGTTTATAGCCGGGTGCAACTATTACCCGGGGATACAGCGGGCAGGCTACCCTTCCCCTGTTTGTCTTGCATCGCGCGGGGTTTTCCGTGCCTCCGTCGTTACCTTCGGAGCGGTGGGCTCTTACCCCACCTTTTCACCCTTACCCTTGCGGGCGGTTTGTTTTCTGTGGCACTTTCCGTCCTCCCGGTCTTGGCTCCGGGAGTCTCCCCCTTTCAGAGGACACGCTGCCTTGTGATGTCCGGACTTTCCTCTATGCAGCGAGGCTGCACAGCGACCACCCGAACCCGAACGGCGCAGCTAATCTACAACTTAGGAGGCAGTTTTGCAAGCGTAAAATGTGTTCCTGCTTGCAATTCTGTTCAATCGGGAGTATAGTATGGCCCGTACATGAAGCGAAAAAAGGTAGTCATTCTCGGTTCTACGGGTAGCATCGGCACTAGCGCGCTGAAGGTGGCGCGTGATATTCCGGAGCGCATGGAAGTAGTGGGGCTTGCCGCTCACAGTAGTGTGGAAACGCTTGCGGCTCAGGCTATAGAGTTCGGCGTGAAGGATGTCTGCATTTATGATTCCTCTCGCGCGGCAGAGTTGCAGCGCTTGCTGCCTGCCGGCACTCGTCTCTACACCGGTTTGGATGGGCTCTGCGAACTTGCTACGCTGGAAGGTGCTGATATGGTGCTGGTTTCCATCATCGGTACGGCTGGGTTAAAACCCACGCTGCAGGCTATTGAAGCCGGGAAGGATTTGGCTATTGCCTCCAAGGAGATTCTGGTGATGGCCGGTGAAGTAGTGATGAGCCGTGCTGCTGCTAAGGGAATCAATGTACTGCCTGTGGATAGCGAGCATAACGCCATTTTCCAGTGCCTTCAGGGGCACAAAGGGGGGGCTGAGCAGGTGAGCCGCCTCATCCTTACCGCGAGCGGTGGCCCCTTCCGTACAACGCCGAAGGAACAGCTCGCTTCCGTTACATTGGAGCAGGCTCTTAATCATCCTACTTGGAAAATGGGCCGTAAGATTACCATTGACTCCGCTACGCTTTTCAATAAGGGGCTGGAAATGATTGAGGCCCGCTGGCTGTTCGGCATTCCCATGGAGCGGGTAGATGTTATTGTGCATCCGCAGAGTATCGTGCATTCTCTCGTGGAGTATCAGGATGGCTCTATCCTTGCTCAGCTGAGCAGCAGTGATATGTGTTTCCCCATTCAGTACGCGGTCACTTGGCCGGATAGAACGCTTAACAGCCTGAAGAAGCTCGACCTCGCTCAGATTGCGTCCCTGAAGTTTGAGGCTCCCCGCTGGGATGATTTCCCAGCGCTGAATCTGGCCCGTCAATCCGGGCTGGTAGGTGGCACCATGCCCGCTATGTTCAATGCTGCCAATGAGGTGGCTGTTCAGGCCTTCGTGGATGGTAAGCTGGGCTTCTCAGGCATCTGGGAGACGGTGGAGAAGGTGCTTTCCAATGCTTCCCCCCGTGATTATCAGGGGCAGCTTGAGATGATTTTGGAGGATGATGCTTGGGCCCGAGAGGAAGCTCTGCGTGTCATTTCCGCCTGAACTGCCACTCCGCTTGAGGGATGTCTGATAAAACGACTGCAAGCGCCCCGCGCATCCACTCAGTTGATGCCGTGAGAGCCGTGGCTCTTTTCGGCATTCTGATGGCCCATGCCCGTAACTTCTTCAATGTTCATCAGGACTTTGTGCCGGATGGCATGCTGGATGGCATACTGGGTTACCTGTATGTGAATTTGTTCTTGGAGCGTTTCTTTCTGATATTCTCCTTTTTGTTTGGGCTGAGTTTCTTCCTGCAGATGGACCGCGCCATGGCCAAGGGTCTGGACTTTCGCGGGCGTTTCTGCTGGCGCTTGACTCTGTTGGCGGGCTTTGCTCTTTTTCACAGCTGGTTCTATCTGGGGGATATTCTGCTTACCTTTGCTATCACCGGTTTTATCCCTGTGCTGCTTTGGCGCTGTCCCACGAAGGTATTGGTGGGGCTGTGCGGAATATGCTTGCTGCAACCGCTGGCTCTTTATCATAATATCATCGGCACGCCTGATGCTCTCAGGCTGTGGTATGATGGTATCCGTGAGACTTATCAGCTGACATGGGCACCTCCGGCACAGACGGCCACATTCACGGAGATGGGTGTCTGGAATATCACGACAGGAATTTGGCACAGCCTGCTGTTTGTGTTGTACAGTTACCGCATCTGGGCGCTGGTGGGGATGTTCCTGCTGGGTATGATTGCCGGGCGGCTTCGCGTGTTTGAGGGGAAGGTGAGCTGTACCCGCCTGATGATATATGCCGGCGGCGCTTGGCTGTTGGTAAAGATTCTTGCCGGCTGCATGGCAGATGTGAAATATTGGGGCATTATTGAGCCCTCTCTCTTTGTGCTGTGGTTTGTTCCGCTGCTGGCACAGCTGCTGGACCGCCCCGGTGCGCAGTGGATTTCCGCTCCTCTTGGTAAACTGGGGCGCTGTACGTTGACCTGTTACATTACCCAGAATATTATCATGGTGTGGTTGCTCTGTGGCTACGGCGCCGGGTTGAGTCGCACATTCAGCGTGACCGGTATTCTCGCGGCCGCGTTTGTGCTCTATCTTCTTCAGCTGCTTGCTTGTAACATTTGGCTGCGTTTCTTCCGCTATGGCCCGTTTGAAGGATTGTGGCGTTATCTTACCCGCTTGGGAATGAAGAAACCGGCTCCGAAAGAAGTCAAATAATTAGGAAAACGGTGCCGCAAAATATGCTTGCGCATGTGGTTGCTCATATATATAATGAACACCATGAAGCGTTTGTTTATTCTTTCTGTGGCGTTTGCCTGCTCTCTGGGAGGTGTTAGCCTTGCCGCTGCACAGTCTGCAGCTCCTGCGGCTGCTCAGAGCACCGAGGCTCGTCTGGCTACTGTTCTGCAGACGATGGTGCGGAATAACAGTGATGATTTTTATGATGCTGCGGCTCTGGTGTATGACGCCTCCGGCAATATGCTGAGCTTTGTGACCATGATGACCGCTGCCGCTGAGCAGGGGAATCCTGCCGCACAGCTTTGGCTGTCCCGGTATCTGCGAATGACTGCCGCTACTGAGCCTGCCGGGATGAGCCGAGCCAGAACCCTGCTGGAGCAGGCCGCAGGTAAGAAATATGTGCCCGCTATGGTGGAGTATGCCGGTCTGGTGTATGAGCAGGCTTCCTCTGAGCAGGAAGCTCGCCCGGGTCGCCAAGTGCTCATGGATGCCTGCCGTGCTGGTAGTGCCAAGGCTCGCGCTTTGTATTTGATGGTGTCCGGCCGCATGCAGAATGCCAGTCTGACTGCTCCGGAGGTGGCTTCTGAGCTCCGCCGCAAGAATTTCTATCTGGAAGAGATGATTGCTTCTGCTCAGCAGGAGCCTTCATCTTTTGTTATGTGGATGGAGCGTGCTTCTGAGCACGGTAGTTCTTTTGCTCCCTACGCGCTCTGCCGCTATGTGGCGGCTGATAAGGTGGATGCTTGCCTGAAGCTGGCAGCAGAACGTCACTTGCCCGCCGCCTTGGGGCACATGGGAACCGGAATTGTGCGCACGGAAGCCGCCCGAATGGAGCAGTATGATGCTCAGAAAGCTGCTGAGGGTCTGCGTATGCTTCACATAGCAGCCATGCTTTGTGAGCCGGCTGCTGTTTCCTCCCTTGCTTCGTTCCTTGCGGAAGGGTATGGTGCCACCATGGATAAGGAGCTGGTGCACGGCTTGTTCCTTCTGGCGCATCGTTGCGGTGATCCGAATGGTACTGCCGGCTTGGGCTATTGCATGGTGCTGGGTGCCGGTTGTTCCCGGGATGTGCCTAAGGGGTTGGAATATCTGGCCGCAGCTCGCACCAAGGGCTCACAGTGGGTGAATCAAGCTCTGGCCAGTATTTATTATAATGGCGATGGTGTGCCGGCTGATTTGAATAAAGCTATTAATGCACTGACTGAGGATTATGCCAATGGTTCTCGCCATGCTTATGTGGTGATGGCTGCCATTACTGCTATGGGGAATTCCTCAGCTGCCGGTGATGAACGCCGTGCACGCTTGTTCTTGGATATGGCTATTTCCGATGGCAATCTCCAGGCTGAGGCCTTCTATGATTTCATTGTTCAGCGTGGTAAATGGCGTTTTCTTGAAGAATTGGCTGAGTAAGCGCTGAAAAAGAGTATCAAAATGACTGTCCGGGGAGCTTTTGCTCCCCGTTTTTTTCAGAGAGTTTCTTAAAGCACTAAAAAAATACGGGATTTTCTGTCACTTACGTCACTTTATGCTGGAAAGCTCAGGTGCAACGTGGTAGAGTAGGAACGATAACATGAGTGAAACATACATTTTCGATAACATAAACCAGTATCTGGAAGTAGCCCGGACTGAATACAGCCCCGCTCTGTATCTTGGTGTGGGCCTTCAGCCGTACTGGATGAAAGCCGGTGCCTATGAACCTATGGCAGATGACGCTCCCGCTCTGAGTGAGGAGGAAACCGTCTCTATCATGAACAGCTGCTCCACAGAAGAACAGCGTGCTATTCTGGAGACAGAGGGTGTCGTGGATTTCATCGCGGACTCTGCCTATGGTAAGTATCACGCTTATATTTACAAGCAGGAGGTAGGTTACCTTATTATTATTCTCATGCTGAATGTGGACAGCTTCCTTAAGCTGGGGCTTGATGCTAAGTGTTCTGACTTGCACCTGCCTGCATCCTGTCCTCCCAGCTGGCGCCGCTTCGGTAATCTTCAGCCCATGTGGGAAGGGGCTCCCAACCTCACGCGTGAGGATGCTGAGGCCCTCGTGGACAGCTTCCTGACGGCGAAGGAATGGGACCGCTTGAAGGAAAAGGGTGATGTGGACTTCGCCTATCAGAATCCCTTGGGCCGTTACCGTGCCTCCGTGGTGGATCAGCGCCTCGGTTACTCTATCTGCTTCCGTATTATTAACAGCAAGCTGCTCACCATGCAGGATATCAACCTGCCGGAAGAGTATGTGGTGCCGCTTACCCGCTTCACTAACGGCCTCATTCTCGTGACAGGTGCCGTGGGTTCCGGTAAGTCTACCACGCTGGCATCCATTATTGACTTCATCAACAAGGATCGCCACGATCATATCATTACGCTGGAGGATCCTATTGAGGCTATTTTCGAGCCCATTGGCTGTCAGGTGAACCAGCGAGAGGTGCACAAGCATACGGAATCTTTCGGCCGTGCTCTGCGTGGCGCACTTCGTCAGGACCCGGATGTTATCATGGTGGGTGAAATGCGTAACCTTGAGACCATCTCTCTGGCTCTGTCCGCAGCTGAAACCGGTCACCTTGTGCTGGGTACGCTGCATACCGGTTCCGCTGCTCGTACGATTGACCGCGTGCTGGACGCCTTCCCGGTGGATGAGCGTGAGCACATCCGAATCATGGTGTCTGAGTCTCTCCGTGGTGTTATCTCCCAGCAGCTGGTGCCCAAGAAGGACGGCTCCGGCCGCGTGATGGCTCTGGAAATGCTCGTGAATACATCCGCTATTGCCAACTGTATTCGTGAAGGTAAGACCTTCATGATTCCCGGCCTTATCCAGACCGGTAAGGCTCAGGGCATGCGCCTCATGGATGACTCCCTGCAGGAGCTTTACCTCAAGGGTATCATCAGTGCCGAGGAATGCACCACGCGCGCTACGGATAAGACGATGATGGACAAGTTCCTCAAGGATCACCCCGAGCCCCCCGCAGCACAGTAAACCACCAGCCCCCTTATACACGACATGAAAAATCGCATTGATACATACTTTACCGCTCTTGTCGAGAACGGTGGTTCAGACTTGCACCTTTCTGAAGGTCAGCCGCCGAAAATGCGCGTGCACGGCGACATCGTGCCCATTGAGGAAAAGATTCTTACGCACGAGGACATGATTGAGCTCATGGAGCCCATTTGCCCGCCCAGACTCTGGAAGGAGTACACCGAGGGCGGTGATGCGGACTTCGCTTATGAGATGGATGCCACTTCACGTTTCCGTTGTAACTTCCTGAAGCAGCAGAGAGGTTATGGCTGTGTGTTCCGTCTCATTCCCACTAAGATTCTCACCATGGAGCAGCTGAATGTGCCTGAGCAGATTAAGCGCTTCGGCGAGATGCGCTCCGGCCTTGTGCTGGTGACGGGGCCCACCGGTTCCGGTAAATCCACCACGCTGGCCGCTCTCATTGACTACATCAACACGAACTTCGCTCGCCACATTATCACGGTGGAGGAACCCATTGAGTTCGTGCACCCCTCCAAGAAGAGTATCATTACTCAGCGTGAGGTGCCGGTGAACTGTCCCACCTTCGCTGATGGTCTGCGTGCATCACTTCGTGAGGACGCTGACATTGTGCTTGTGGGTGAGATGCGAGACCTTGAAACCATCTCTCTGGCACTTACTGCTGCTGAGACGGGTCTTCTGGTGTTCGGTACTCTGCACACGAATAACGCTCGTAAGACTATTGACCGTATTATTGACGTGTTCCCGGCGGAGCAGCAGGCACAGGCTCGCACCATGCTTGCCGGTTCCCTCCGCGGTGTAGTGGCTCAGCTGCTCATGAAGCGCTGTGACAAGCCCGGCCGTGTGGCTGTGAACGAGATTCTCTTCGCCACGCCCGCCGTGGGTGCTATTATTCGTGAAGGTGCCACCCAGAAACTTGCAGACGTGATTACCGGCGGCAAGCAGCTGGGCATGCAGTTCATGGATGACGCTATCTGGCAGAAACTCCAGCAGGGCCTCGTCACCCCGGAAGAAGCTTACATGAAGGCTATTGATAAGGCTAGGTTCAAGAACTTCCTGCCGCCGGATAAGGCTTCCTTGGCAAATGCCGGTGGTGCATAAAGAACTAATCACCTCTTTGGCGCAGCGGGCTAGTTCCCGCTGCGTCACATTTTATTCATTGTGATATGATGAGTCGTACTGCCATTTATGCCGGAAGCTTTGATCCTCCCACCAACGGGCATCTGTGGATGATATCCCGTGGCGCCGAGATGTTTGATGTGCTTATAGTTGTGCTGGCTGTTAATCCGGATAAGGCCGGTTTTCTTTCCATTGAGGAACGCCAGCGTTTGCTGAGCAGTATGGTTACCGGGCTGCCCGGAAATGTCAGGGTGGAAGTGGTGAAGCAGGGCTTTTTGGTAGATTTTGCCTCACGCGTGGGTGCCTCTTACCTGTTGCGAGGGATTCGGAATACCATAGATTTTGAATATGAGAAGGCTATGGCTCGTATGAATGCCCGCATGCAGCCGGATATTCAGAGCGTCTTTCTTATGCCTCCCTCTGAGTTGGAGGAAATCAGCTCTTCCATGGTGCGTGGATTCGTCGGCTTGCCCGGGGGAGAGCGCTGGGTTCAGGCATGTGTGCCGCCCTGTGTGGCTGGGGTGATTTGTAAGCACCGCTGCTGAGAGTGTTATATTGATGTAGATTCTTGGGCCTCATCATTTCCGGAGTGGAAATGATGAGGCTCTGTCATATATTTGCACGCGATTTGAATTTGACTGTTTGTTTTAATGACGCGGTGAATTCTTGTAAAAGGTATTAAATTGTTATATTATCAAATCCGTGACTTCTGCTCCCAACAAAGCCCTGCGTCCGTATTGGCAATTAGCATCCCTCTGGGGTGTGGATGCTGCTTTGGCTGCTGTGTGTTGGAGTATATTCCTTGGGGTAGCTTTTCAGGTGCCTATTTTGACACCTTGTCCTGTGGTTGGAGTGCCCATCAAATCGTCCAATTCTATTGATGGCTGGGCGTGTTTTCTGCGGTGTGGCTTGTGCTGCTGGGTGTTCGGCTCTTCAAGGCCATAGCCGGGGGCGATATTCGGAATGCTGATTATTATCGCAGTCATCTTGCCTCGATGGTTGTTATCATACTTGCCGTAATCCTTGCAATCACGTGGATTCTGCTTTGCGTGGCAGGTCAATTGATTCTGGATTTTGCAAGTATTCCTTTTCTGATATTGCTGCTGGCATTTGTGCCCTTATTGAGCAGGTCTCCTCAGTACAGGACCATCTGTTTATCTGCTGCTTTGGTGTTTACGCTTGCGGTACCATCTCACTACTTCGCCTTTTTTGCATCACCGCTGCAGATGCTGCTGAATGCACCGCTCTGGTTATTGGTAATCGTGTTTTTTATGTTTTCTTCGATGCGGCGTCAGGATTGTGAGTCAGCTGAGCGTAGTACAGTGGTGTACTCAGTCAGCCTGATAGTGTTTTTCCTGTACTGCATATGGTACTTGGCTGAGAGCCCAGAGTATCTACATAGTATTTACTTGGCTATAGCCGTATCCATTGTGTGTTTGCATATTCTTGGGCGTCTGAGGAAATACATGAGTGAGGAGGCTTGGTATGCCATAGGCTGGCCTATGATGACCTTACCGCCTCTGATGGGCATTTTTGCTTTTGCTCCGAATTAACGGAGTTTTACTTAGCCTGTTCGTAGTACAATTGTGAGCCATTAAGGCGCACAGGATAGGGCTCGTCATCTGTAAAGAGATTGCCGGTACCTAACCCCTGCAGTTGCCCCGGAGCTGCATAGGCACACCATTCCGCCAGCGCTGTGAGGCCTGTGTGGCTTTCCAGCGCGGAGTTTACCCACCAGCTGATACTTCGTTCTTCAGCTAGGCTTGCCCAGTTTTCGGCTGCAAGAAGTCCACCATGGAGCGAAGGCTTGATGACGATAGCCTGCGGCCTGATGGTGTCCAGCAGCTGTTCTTGAGAAGAGGTACAGATGAGCTCCTCATCCAGAGCTATGGGGAGGGGGGAATGGCGGCAAAGTTCAGACAGCTCTTTCCATTGCCCGGGGCGGATAGGCTGTTCAATGCTGTGAACTCCGGCGGCTGCCAGTTGTTCCAGTTTGTTCAGGGCCTCTTGGGGCGTGAAGGCTCCATTGGCATCCACCCGGATTTCCGCCTGAGGAAAGGACAAATGCGCTTGCCGAAGCAGCTCCAGCTCGTGCGCAAAGGGGAGTGCGCCCACCTTCAGTTTCAGGCAGGTGAAGCCTGCTTCTATTCCTTTCTCCATGGCGGCGAGCATGCAGTCCACATCTGCCATCCAGATGAGATGGTGAATGGGGATTCCTTCTTCGCCTCGTGCAAAGGGGGTATCCCAGCGCGGTTGTTCCGGGCGCAGGGCTGCGAGCAGGGCGCATTCTATACCGAATTGAATGGGCGAGGGCAGCGAGGCGTTTCTCAGCCCGCCTCGCTGTTCAATCTCTGCACAGCATGCAGTCAGTTCGTCTGCTGTGGGAGCGGTCAGCAGGCCGGGCATGGTGCAGCATTCACCATAGCCCGTGCCTTCCGCTGTGTGCGCGGCTATGATATAGGTCTCACGTTCCGTTAGCGCGCCGCGAGAGGTCATAGCCGGCTTACGGAAATGCAGCACACGCCGCTCTACCCGCAGCGTGAAGGGCTGCGGAAAAT
Organism: uncultured Verrucomicrobiales bacterium; assembly: GCA_937885815.1. Lineage (GTDB taxonomy): Bacteria > Verrucomicrobiota > Verrucomicrobiia > Verrucomicrobiales > Akkermansiaceae > Akkermansia. The sequence goes on from CALABM010000144.1 coordinate 30,928, forward strand.
CCAGAATGGGCGTGTGGTCAAAGCGGCGCAATGGCGTGAGGTGCTCAGGGCATTTTGGGGTACTTGGAGAAATCCGGCTTGCGTTTTTCCAAGAAAGCACGGGAGCCTTCATGTGCCTCATCACACATGTAGAAAAGCATGGTGGCATCGCCTGCCAGCTCCTGAATGCCGGCCTGACCATCCAGCTCAGCATTCAACCCGGCCTTAATCATGCGGAGAGCAATGGGGGAGTGCATCATCATCTCTTCTGCCCACTGCACGTATTCATCCTCAAGCTGGGAGAGCGGTACTACCTTGTTCACTAGCCCCATTTCCAGAGCCTCCTGAGCATTGTATTTGCGGCAGAGGAACCAGATTTCACGCGTCTTCTTCTGGCCAATGCAGCGGGCCATGTAGGAGGAGCCGAATCCGGCATCAAAGCTACCTACGCGCGGGCCGGTCTGGCCGAAAATGGCATTTTCGGAAGCGATGGAGAGGTCGCAGACAACGTGCAGCACATGCCCGCCACCGATGGCGAAGCCGTTCACGGCCGCAATGACCGGCTTAGGCAGGGAGCGAATTTGCTTCTGTACGTCCAGCACGGAGAGTCGGGGGACACCGCCGCGGTCCATATAACCGCCGTATCCTTTCACGTTCATGTCACCACCGGCACAGAAGGCCACATCACCAGCTCCGGTGAGAACGACGACTGCTACATCCTGCATTTCACGGCAGAGGTGCAGCGCATCGCTCATTTCAGCGGTGGTGAGTGGGGTGAAAGCGTTACGGTAGCGCTCACGGTTGATGGTGATACGGGCGATATCGCCGTACTGCTCGAAGAGAATTTCCTCGTACTTCTTGATGGTTTTCCACTCGCGTTTCATGGTGATGTCAGTATTGTGCGTTGAATTGTTTGAAGAAGGATGCGTCCTTGGCGCTGTCAGTGAAGGCCTCCACGAGAACGGGACGATTGCCCGGAGTGGTAAGTGCGGCGAGGGCTGCGGGCCAGTCATGCTCGCTGTGAACATTCAGGTATTCAAAATTGCAGCTTTGTGCCCAGCCGGAGGCTGTGGCTTGGTGGCGGCCGTTTACCAGAGGATTATCCGGTGTGGGGATGTAATCAAAGATGCCGCCGCCTCCATTGTTGATAAGGAGGATTTTTACCTGTGCCGGAATGCCCTGAAGCCACAGCGCATTCATATCGTAGAAGAAGGAGAGGTCACCGCAGATGATGTACTGCGGGCGGGAATCACCCATGGCATAGCCGAGAGCGGCGGAGAGCGAGCCCTCGATGCCGTTTACTCCTCGGTTGCATTCTACCTGTGTATCCGCGGGCAGGGGGTAAAGCTGGGCAAAACGCACGGCTGAGCTGTTTGCCAAGTGAAGCACGCTCCCCTCAGGCATGGCGCCAAGCGTATCACCCACCAGCTGCATGCTGCTGTAAGGAAATTGCGGTACCGGTACAGGGGTGAGCCAACGCTCGGCGTAGGTCTCGTCTCCCTCTTCCGCAAAAGCGGAAAGAAGCTCCCACAACTCGGCGGGGTCGCCCTCGATGACGCGTGTCAGATTGCAGAACGTATCCACCACAGCGCCATCCGGGCAGATGTGCCAGTGCTCGCGAGGCGGATTGTTCCGCAGGAGGGTTTTCAGGCGTTTGGAGATGATACAGCCTCCGTACGTTATGAGCAAATCCGGGCTCATCTCTGCCTCCGGTTCCGGGCCGAGTACGGCATCCGGCTGAGTAATAGCCAGAGCGGTGTTACAGAGATGCTCTCCGATAATGGCAAAGGCTTTCTCTGCAGCGAGTGAAGGGGGAATCTGGGCGTCTGTCGGCAATTGACCCAGCAATATCAGGCGGCGCGGACAGGCGGCCACGGTATCAAGAAGCTCCGTTTCTTCATCCGCATTCATTCTTGCCAGCTCGGTGCGTCGAATGATTCGCGGTGTGGGCAGGGGCTCTTCTGTGGTGGCAAACAGGGGCTCACTAAGAGGCATGTTGATATGTACAGGGCCTCCTGCGCGGTGGGTAAGCTCCAGCAGCGCTTCATTAAGTAGGCGGTTCCGGTGCCAGCTTTCTTCTGCAGCTTCAGGAATTTGCACGCTCATACGGCAGAGGGGGCCGAAACATCCGGGCTGCGGAAGCGTCTGGCCGTCCTGCTGACCAATCCAGCTGGCAGGGCGGTCTGCCGAGATTATCAGCAGCGGCAGGTGGCGGTAATGCGCTTCCGCTACTGCCGGATGCAGATTCAGCAATGCTGAGCCGGAAGTCACACATACTGCCACAGGAGCTTGCGACTGAGCGGCCCAGCCGCAGGCGGTAAAGCCGGCGCTGCGTTCATCCGTGGCGCCACGCAGTTCTACTCCATCCAGCTCCGCCAGGCTGGCCACGATGGGCGAGTTCCTGCTGCCGGGGCATGCTACACAGCGGGTGACGCCGTGGGCGAGCATGAGGCTGATTAAATCGCGGATGGATGCAGTGCTGCTAATTGTTGCCATACATAAGCATACTACCACAGAGCAGGGCCGTGTTCAAACCTTGCGCGCGTCAGCGCGTATGACTCAGCATTCTCTTGCGATATGAGTGAGAGATGTTATGATAGCTAGTATGAAGAGACTCTTGGTATCTCTCTGTATTTTTGCCTCTGCCGCGCATGCTGCAGAGCCCCATGGTGATTTCCGCTATTTTGGTGATTTACCTGAGTTTACACCGGGTGCCGGCGAGCCCCAGTCATACTTCATTCCCGCTGCTATTGATGTGGGCGGGCGCCGACCGGATCTCATCATGCAGGCTCATTCTCGGCTTTGGTTCTTCATTAACGAGTCAAAACGCGGTAAGGTGTTGTTCTCTGAGCCCATTGTGCTGAAGTCGACGGATAATCAGAATGTGGAAACGGATGGCGTCGCCGTGGTGGAGGGGAATAAGCTCATTGTTCGTTTGTGTGATGGTTCTCTCGTGTATGCCTCTGTGGTGGGGGAGGACGTACCTGTTCTTGCGATGGGTGACTGCGTCCGTTTGATGGATGGTACCCCGCTTTGTATTCCTGAGCACTATTTTCTTCTGATGGACGCAAATGCGGATTCTATTCCTGATTTGCAGACCCACTCGGGAACATATTACGGCGAAATGCTGAATGGAGAACTGCGCTTCAAGAAGTTGCAGCATTCTGAGGCGGATGAAGCTGTTCACTCCTCTGAGCCTCTTCAATACACGACCATTGCTGATTTTGATGGTGACGGCACCCCGGATATGGTGTGCGGAGGTGAAGAAAATTGTCATCCTTGCAGTTTAATAGGAATTGAATCAGAATCTGATTAACTGATAGTCAGTGTACTGTGAAGGGTGCCACAGAAAGAGCTTGACGAGCTACTCTTAAATTACTAGAATAGCACAAGTCAAACGTGGGCACTGTGATAGTGCGTCTACCGCTTGCACCACAAAATTCTTCTAATACCATAACAAACATATGAAACTGAACAAAGTATTCGCTTTAGCGTTTGCAGTCGTTTTCGCTGCAACGGGTCTGAATGCTCAGTCTCTTTCTCCTGATACCAGGACGCATTGGGATAAGGGTACGCTCGTTGTTGAGACTCCTGAGCGCCCCGAGGGGCAGCAGCACGCCATCGGTCTGACAGCTCCGGCCATGAAGACTGTGCGCGTGGCTTTCGTGGGCCTTGGTATGCGTGGTTCCGGTGCAGTTCCTCGCTTTACCCACATTCCCGGTGTGGAAGTTGTAGCTCTGTGTGACTACAGCCGTGAGCGCGCCGAGAAGTGCCAGGAATCCCTTCGTCGCGCCGGCTTGGCTCCTGCTGCCATTTACTACGGTGCAGAGGGCTACAAGGAGCTCTGCCAGCGTCCTGACGTTGACCTTGTTTACATCGCTACGGACTGGGATCATCACTTCCCCGTGGCTGAGTATGCTATGCAGAACGGCAAGCATGCCGCTATCGAGGTGCCCAGCGCCATGAACCTCCAGCAGTGCTGGGCTCTCATTAATCTGGCTGAGTCCAAGCGCGTGCACTGCATGATTCTTGAGAACTGCTGCTATGACTGGTTCGAGCTGGACTGCCTTAACATGGCTCAGCAGGGCGTGCTCGGTGAGGTGATTTACGCCAAGGGCGCTTACATTCACAATCTCGACGAATTCTGGGACGAGTATTGGGTAAACCCCGAGAACGATCCCCAGAAGCTCGGCTGGCGTATGCTTTACAACCGCGATAACCGTGGTGACGTGTATGCTACCCACGGCCTCGGCCCTGTGGCTCAGGTGATGAACATTCACCGTGGTGACCGTTTCCGCACTCTCGTTGCTATGGACACCCGCTCCGTGCGTGGTCGTCAGTACGTGGAGCGCGTGACCGGTGAGGCTTGCCCGAACTTCCGCAATGGTGACCACACCACCACTCTTATGCGCACCGAGAATGGTTGCGTGGTGGAGATTCAGCACAACGTGATGACTCCCCAGCCCTACAACCGTCTCTTCCAGCTTGTCGGTACTCAGGGCTTTGCCAACAAGTACCCCATCGAGGGCTTTGCTATTGACGCCGCTCAGCTGGCCGCTAATGGTGCTGCTCCCCGCATCGATGACCTCAGCTCCCACAGCTTCATGCCTGAGGAGGAGATGGAGGCTCTGCGCGAGCGCTATCGTCACCCCATCATCAAGCGCTATGGCGAGATGGCTGAGCGCGTAGGTGGTCACGGCGGTATGGACTTCTTCATGGACGCCCGTCTCGTCTACTGCCTCCAGAACGGTCTGCCTCTGGACATGGACGTGTACGACCTTGCTGAGTGGTGCTGCCTTGCAGAACTGGGCACCCTCTCCATGGATAACAACAACTGCGCCGTGGCTTTCCCGGACTTCACCCGTGGCCACTGGAACGAGGTGCAGGGTTACAAGCACGCTTGGGCTTCCCCTGAGCAGGAGGCTGCTACCACTGCCGCTGCTGAGGCTTACACCGCTGCTCAGCGTGCCGCCGTTCAGGCTTGCGACCTCTGGAACCTGTACGACGCCGTACAGAACGCCGAGGAAGGCGAGGCTAAGGAGGCTGCTCAGCGCGCTTACGATGAGGCCGCTGCCCGCGCCCGCGCTATCTACAACGCCAACTGATAGCCGCTCTAGTTTATCATAATCGCTCTGCCGCTAATCTCGATTGGCGGCAGAGTTTTTTATTACTCATTCAGGAAATACAGCTGAGGGTAATTTCATGTTATTGCAGTGCTTTTCGTGTGATTTGTCGAGGCTAGTTGTAAATCAGCTAACCCGGCAGGGGGGGCATGCGCGATATTATTTTTTTAGAATCTTTTCAAAATTGGCCGATTCGTCTTGACTTTGCAAGTAAAAACAGATACTATTCTTACACGGAAAAAGAGTCCGAAATTTTAACCTTAAACACGCTATTTTATGACTGAGACAGCAACTGAAACTCCCAATCCGTGGGAGGGTTTTAAGGGCGGCGTATGGACTGAGTCCATTAACGTACGCGACTTCATTCAGCAGAACTACACCCCCTATGAGGGTGATGGCGCTTTCCTTGCTGGTCCGACCTCTCGCACCAATGACCTGTGGGACGAGGTGAAGGACCTCATGAAGAAGGAAATTGATGCCGGTGGTCTGCTGGATGCTGATACTGAAGTGGTTTCCACTATCGTGTCTCATGCTCCCGGTTACATCGACAAGGAGAAGGAGCAGGTGGTTGGTCTGCAGACGGATGCTCCTCTGAAGCGTGCTCTCATGCCCTTCGGTGGCCTGCGCATGGCTCAGAAGGCCCTTGAGTCCTACGGCCTCCAGATGTGCCCGCACACTGCTGAGTTCTTCGGCCGCATTCGCAAGACTCATAACGAAGGCGTGTTCGATGCATACACCAGCGATATCCGCGCCGCTCGTTCCGCCGGTATCATCACCGGTCTGCCGGATGCCTATGGCCGTGGCCGTATCATCGGTGACTATCGCCGTGTGGCTCTCTACGGTACCGACAAGCTCATCGCTGCCCGCCGTAAGGATTTGAAGGATCGTGAGGCTGGTGAGATGACTGAGTCCCTCATCCGTCTTCGTGAGGAGATGAATGAGCAGATTCGTGCTCTGGACGAGCTCGCCCGCATGGGCCAGAGCTATGGCTGCGACCTCAGCCGCCCCGCTCAGAACTCCCGTGAGGCTGTGCAGTGGACCTACCTCGGCTACCTCGCCGCTGTGAAGGAGCAGAACGGTGCCGCTATGTCCCTGGGCCGTGTATCTACCTTCCTTGACATCTACTTCGAGCGTGATCTCGCTGCCGGTACCATTACCGAGTCCGAGATTCAGGAGCTCATGGACCACTTCGTGATGAAGCTGCGTATGGTGCGCTTCATCCGTACCCCCGAGTACAACAGCCTCTTCTCCGGTGACCCCACTTGGGTAACGGAATCCATCGGTGGTATGGGCGAGGACGGCCGTACGCTGGTAACCCGCAGCTCCTTCCGTATGCTGCAGACTCTGTACAATCTCGGACCGGCTCCGGAGCCGAACCTCACCGTGCTGTGGGCTCAGGGCCTTCCCGAGGGCTTCAAGAAGTTCTGCGCCAAGGTTTCCATCGAGACTTCCTCCGTGCAGTATGAGAACGATGACCTGATGCGCCCGTACTGGGGTGATGACTACGGCATC
>CALABM010000145.1 GCA_937885815.1 uncultured Verrucomicrobiales bacterium
GAATGTTAAGCAGTTGCGTGGTAAGACCATCTACACCGATGTGAAGAATAAGGGCGCCAACCCTGAGTATATTCTGCGCTATCTGCTGGCAGTACCGGGTGTAAATGTCTGTGCCTGTGGTGCAGATGGGCAGACTCCTCTTCACCTTGCTGCTCTTGCCGGGCAGGCGGAGGCTCTCCGTTTGCTGCTTTCGGTGCCTGGAGTGGATGCTTGCTGCCGGAATGCGGCCGGTGAAGTGCCGCTGCAGTTGGCCGAGGTTTGGGGACATAGTGCATGTGTGAATCTGCTGAAGTCGGCAGGCGGCTGATAGTGCTGCGGCAAGCTGTGAAAAAATATCCGGAATAATTGAACGAATCGAGAGGCGGTGGTGTCCGATAAAATGTCAGTTAGTTAGATGATATGAATAAGTGCGGTATAGCTGCTGAATCTTCCGTGGGTGGTGGAGCTCAGAGGGCTCTACCCGCTGGGCTTTGTCTGGGGCACTATGAGATAGTTGAGGTGCTCGGGCAGGGTGAGGGGTGTATTACCTACCGGGCTCTGGATGTTGAGTATCAGAAGTCAGTTGTTATTAAAGAGTTCTGTTCTAGCGCTTGTTCTTGCCGGCTTCCGGATGTGATGGAGCTGGTTCCTGTTTCAGGGGAGGAGGCGGAAGGAATATTTCGGGAGGGATTGCAGAAATTTGTTAGCCGTGGGAATACGCTGACAAGTATTTCGCTGCCCGGGTTCCCGTCTCCGTGGGGCGTTTTTACCGCTTTGGGCTCTGCGTATTATGTGCGCCTTTACGAGGAGGGGAGTTCTTTGGGTAGCCTTGCTATGCCGGTTGACCGTATTACGGAGGATTGGCTCAGGAGGTTTTTGACTGCCGTTCTTACTTCTCTTTCTGCTCTGCATGGGCGGGGACTGCTCCATTCCCGTATTTCGATGGATCATATCGTCCTGCGCAGGGACGGCTCACCTGTCCTCATTGGTACTGAGCTTTTTAATGGGGCTGAGCCCGAGTTCCTCGCGCGCGACAGGAATGCTTTTTCCTGCATGGCTCCGGAGTATTTTGTGGCATCACGAGAGCCTGCTCCCTGTTCCGACCTCTATTCGCTGGGGGCCGTTTGTTGCCGCCTGATGACGGGCGAGTATCCGCCTGTTGCTGGTCAGCGGATTATCAGCTCTGATTCTTGGAAGCTGCTCAGTTCTCGCCCCGCTCTTAGGGAAAAGTATAGTGCTGCACTTCTGAGGATGCTTGATAAGGCGCTCTCGCCGGAGATGAAAGCGCGCTGGCAATCTGCTGATGAGTGGCTTAAGGAGTTGGAAGCGCTCGCACATCCTGTAAGTCTTCCTATTGGAAAATCTCGCCGAGGGGTGATGATTATTTCTGCCGCAGCAGTGCTTGTACTTCTTGCCGCTACCGCAGGGGCAGGGATCGTTTCTGCCAACGGTCTTTTCGCTTTTTGCCATGTGTTCTTCACGCCAAGCACGAGTAATTTCTACTCTCTTTTCGTTATCTAAAACGTTATCCCACTCTTTTAATTCGTAAAGCCAGCTTGCCTTTGCCGAAAGCATATTGTAATAGAGCTTTTCAAGGTCATACTTAAGAGT
>CALABM010000146.1 GCA_937885815.1 uncultured Verrucomicrobiales bacterium
TTCCTCAGCCTCCTGTACCTGTCGCTGGGCTTCCTCACGAGCGGCCTTTACCTGATTTTCGGCTTTAGTCTGAGCGGCGGTCACGAGACCTTGTGCATTCTGGCGAGCGCGTTCCTCAGCCTCCTGCACCTGTCGCTGGGCTTCCTCACGAGCGGCCTTTACCTGATTTTCGGCTTCAGTCTGAGCGGCGGTCACGAGACCTTGTGCATTCAGGCGAGCGCGTTCCTCAGCCTCCTGTACCTGTCGCTGGGCTTCCTCACGAGCGGCCTTTACCTGAGCTTCGGCTTCATACTGAGCGGCGGTCACGAGGGTCTGAGCATTCTCACGAGCGCGCTCTTCAGCCACCTGCGCTTGTTGCTGTGCTTCCTCACGAGCGGCTTTTACCTGAGCTTCGGCTTCTGTCCGAGCGTTATCTACGAGGGACTGAGCATTCTCGCGAGCGCGGGTCTCAGCCTCCTGTACCTGACGTTGGGCTTCCTCACGAGCGGCTATTACTTGCGCTTCGGCTTCCTGTCGCGCGGCGGTCATGAGAAAAAGCGCATTTTCACGAGCGCGCTGTTCAGCCTCCTGCACGAGGCGAATAGCGAAGGCCTCCTGCTGATCCAGCTGGTACTGGTGATAGGTGTAGCCTCCGGCAGTCAGAATGGCCAGTGAGCTGATGATGGTGGGCATGACCCACTTTCGTTTTATAGGAGCGGGGGCAGGGGCCTCGGGCTGAGTTTCTTCAGGTGTTACGGTAGGGGCTATGATAGTGTTTTCCTCACAGCTAACAGTTTTGTCCTTATTTATTGAATCTTTCATGATATCTTATAGTGATACTGTATGATATGTATGATGCATTTAGGGCGTTAAAAGTTCAAGAAAAAGGTTAGAAAGTGTCACAATTATTTGTGACAACGGTCGCAGCTGGTGGGCAGCCGGCGGGAGCGGTGGCAGTTCAGGCAGCTTTGCATGGTGTGTGGAAGCTGCTTGTCCGGGTCCGGGTGGCACTCGCTGCAGGTATGGCCGGCGGCGGTGTGCTGGCCGTGGTGGAATGAGATGGTATCCGGCAGGGGGGCGCGGCGTACCCAGCGCAGGGGCTCACCGGTGTGGGCCGGGTGGTCAGGATTTGCGGCGGCGTGCAAGGGGAGCAGGCGGGAATCCGTCGCGAGGATGTGGCGGTGGCAGTCCAAGCAGGTACTTGAGGCCGGTAGGCCGGCACTTGCTGCGTGGTGTGCGGCGGCATGGCAGGCCCGGCAATCCATGCTTGCTTTCTCAGCAGCTGTGTGGCTGCTGTGGGTGAAGGGTAGGGGCTGTATGGGCTCGTGCGGGCGGCTGCAGTATGCATGGCGGTACAGGAGAATGCCAGCCAGCAGAGCTGTTACGAGAAGCCCCCACACAAGCGCAGGGGCATTGTGTGGGGGCCGGTTAAACATGGTTTATTTAGCTGGAGAGGCTGAAGATTACAGCTTCTCGATGGTAATGTTGCCAGCGGAATCCCTCTTGCTGCCCATGTTGAAAATGACAAAGAGCTTGGGGTTTCTTACGTTGGCAGGCACCTCCAGAGTGTAATTGTTATTACTATGGCGGTGGCCGGTGGAGCCGGCGTGGCGGTCTTCAACCACGAGGCGGTCACCGTCAAAGAGCTGCACAGCGGCAATTCTCAGGGCGTCCCTGCCTCTGGTATAGGTGAAGGTTACCTTGTATGTACCGGCGGCGCTGATGGGGATATCGCCATGTACCTGCATGGGGGTGGCATCAGTCGGCAGTACGGCGGGGCTCCAGCCCTGAATG
>CALABM010000147.1 GCA_937885815.1 uncultured Verrucomicrobiales bacterium
CGTACCGGTTAACGTGCCCACAACCAACAACGGAGCCACTGAACTCATTTCCCGTAATCCCGGTGCACCCGCAGCCATGCCGGACACAATGCCGGTTAACAGGCTCGGGCAAACCACCAGCCATGAAACTTATCCCGGCAATAAAACGAGAACTATTACCCAAGCCACCGGAAAGGTGGTGCCGATTAACGTGGACTATGAGGCACAGCCTCACACACAATATCCTCACGAACGACCTACACCGGATACAATTACAGTACCCGTCAGCGGCATTGAGAACATCCCCATAAGCCAAGAGCCCCGCACAGCAACCACGTTGAAACCGACCGCCCGTCAGAGAAAAGGTGGCTGCCTGCTGGCGTGCCTAATGCTCCTACTGCTCCTGATAACCGGCGCCGAGCTGTGGTATTATGGCCCTGCTCTGGTAGCACCCGGCATCAGCAAGGGGTACACAAACGGAGTACGCCTACTGACAGCCATTCCCGGGCTGAATCCTAATACCCCCGGAGAGAAGGGCCAGCCGCCGCTCACAATGGCCATACAGGCCGGGAACATGGAAGCCGTGCGAGTACTTCTGGCAGCACCGGGAATAGACATCAACCGCTGTGACATCCAAGGGCATCCCCCCATTTACTATGCTGCAGCACAGGGTAACACAGAATGCGTACGCTTCCTTCTGGCCATGCCGGGCATTACAGTTCCCGCAAATGCAGTAGAGATTGCAGAGCAAAACAAGCACAAGGAAGCAGCTGCCCTCCTGCGAGCCAGCAAGGATTACGCCGTCAATGCGCTGAGTGCTCAGGGTGTCACGCCTGATACCTACTCCATAGCCCTTCTCGCCGCCTCCGCCGCCGGAGATGCCGAGCGCCTGCAGACCCTGCTCACAGCCGGAGCCACTGCCGAAACGCTGGATGCTAACGGCCGCAGCGCACTCTTTCTCGCGGTAGATAAGAACCACGTAGATTGTGTACGCCTCCTGCTTACAGCCCCCGGCACGGACGTCAACACGCCGAATGTGAATAATATCACCCCTCTCTGGGTATCTGCCATCTCCGGCCACGCAGAATGCATGCGCCTGCTGCTCACAGTGCCGGAAATCAATGTAAACCATGCGGATGAGGATGGCGAGACAGCTCTCTACTGGGCAGCTCAGCAGGGCCACAAGGAGTGCGTACGCATGCTGCTGGCCGCACCGGGCATCAATGTGAACTGCACCACCAGCAGTGGCGCCACGCCATTGCAGCGCGCCACGGCAAATGGCCACCGCGAATGCGCCAATATGCTCCGCGCCGCCGGTGCTCAATAATCCCCACGCTCCCATTGACATATGGCTACAGAAAACAAATCGGGAAAAAGCTCCCTGAAATCCCGCCTCCGGAACACAGTTAGCCGACTGGCCGGACTGCTCCCCCGCTGCAAATACCTCCCTTGGGTGCTGGTTGGCACAGCAGCCGTCATCGGCATCAGCGGTGGGTACTACTACCAATACACCCTGCTTCAAGAAGCCAAGCAGCAGGCCACCACACTCACGCAACAGCTGGAAACCACCAAGAGCCAGCTCACCACCGCAGAGCAATGCGCCACACAGGCCACCGCGCAAGCACGAGCGGCGAAGCAGCACGCAGCTCAGGCCATCTCACGTGCGGAGGCCGCGGAGATGATGGCTGAGCAAGCTGAGCACTGCGCTGCAGGCTCCGCTCAGGAACTGGCCGCAGCCCTTGCCGAGCAGGAGCAACTCACCGAGCTCATCTACATGTTCCGCGAGAGAAACAACACCTTGCAAAATACTGTACGCGCATACCAGCTCCGCGCTCAGCAGGCAAACACCCGGGCTACTCAGGCTGAGCAACGCCTGCAACTCATTTCTGCCAAACTAGACACCCTGAATCAGGAAAAGCAGGCCGCCCAGCGCCAAGCTGAGGCCGCCACCGCCGCCGCGGCCGAGGCTGAATCACGAGCAGCTGCTGCCGAACGAAAACTCCTCGAACTTCAGAGGCAGGAGGAAATCACCGTCCCTACCCCCTCCTGATAGCAAAGAATCTTTTCTCGCCCCCTCTTTTCACCCGGCCTTACCCGCCGGGCGTTTTTTTCAGCATAACAAATCACCGAAAATGTGATTTTTAACTTGCAAACAAACATAGGGTAGAGTAACATGATTCCAATCCGAAAAACGGGTTTTAATATCATGAAAACAGGAGCCTTTATCTCACCTGTACTTGCTCTCGCCCTCACAGGCGGAACAGTATATTCCTCAACACTGGACTTCTCTCAGGAAGGCCTGCCCGCACTGGCCCCTCCGGCGAACCGAGCTGCCAGAAATGCCTCAGGAAGCACGCAATCCGCTTCCCATCTGCCATACCCCATACGGCAGGCCCTCACCTCCGGTGATTATACCCGCGTGCAAGAACTCACCACCAACGAGCTGAAGCGCCGCACCATTACACCGAATAACGCAGCTGTGCTGGAGATGACCATGCTGCTGGAACTCATCCGCACCACGGATGCCGCCGTCATGACGGAGTTCGCCTCCCGAAGCGAATTTCACAAGGCATTCCTCGCCCTTTTCGTACAGGATCCCCAATGGCTGGAGCTCTACTTAGGCTGCGGCCTCGTGCCGTACAAAACGGATGTGGGCTTGGACGTTCTCTTCCGCATCTGGCAGGATAGAAGAGCCCGCGTGGAAAACAAGGCGCTGGCCGTAGCTCTCGCCTCCGCTTGGGGCGGCGGTGAAACGGATCCCTCCCCCCGCGCTAAAACGCAGGACCCGAACCGCTACAACCCCGTCTGGCGTTACAACTTCTTCGTCAAGAATGCCGCTCGCGGCGTACTTCACCCGAACTTCCCGAATCTCCGCCCTTGGGAGCTGCGCTTCGTCACCGGCAACCCCTGGCAGGACTGGGACGACCGCTCCTTTGAATGGGCGCTGGAGAACATTAACATGCCTTGGGATAAATACGGTGCAGCCTGCTGGGCTGCCACCTACACCGGCACCTCCAAGTTCGGCGACAGCGTGCAGGGCGGCATGTACAACCTGCCCTTCTCCGCACTGAGCCAAGCAGAAACCTGCCAGTTGAACGGCGGCGTGTGCGGTGCTATGTCTCACTTGGGCTGTGTGGCAGCACAGGCACACGGCATACCGGCCTATACAGTAGGTCAGCCGGGCCACTGCGCTTACGCCGTGCGCACCAAGCGCGGCGAATGGGTAGGCGGTTTCGGCGGCCCGGATGGCGGCATGCATAACCGCATTTTCGGCAATCAGGCACCCACCTCCTACATGCTGATGGAAGCCGTATTTGCGGATGATGCCACTATTGATAAGGCGTATCGCTACAGCTTCTGCGCCCGCGCAATGGAAGCCACCGGTAACAAGAGAGGCGCTATCGAGATGTGGCAGAAGGCACTGAAAGCCTCTCCGCTGCACCCCTTCTTCCGCACTGCCCTGCATAAGCTCATGCAGGAACAGGGCCTCACCCCCACCGCAGCCTTCGAATACCTCAAGAAGACTATCCCGCTTTACACCGGCCACGGCTTCGCCGCCATTAACATGGCAGCGGACCTTGAAGAACAGGTAAAAGGCATGACGGATGCTCAGAAAATCGAGCTTTACTCCCTCATGCACGGGATGATTGCCACCACGCCCTCCTCATGGGCCATTAAGACGGAGGACTTCATCACCCGCCAGGCAGAGAACCTGAGCACGGCAGACGCCCGCGAGCGTTTCCTTGGCGAGGCACTGGCCATCCACATGAATGCCGCGGATCCCACCACCTTCGGCCAGCTGCTGGAGTGGGCCATTAAGACATACGTGGAAGGAGGACAGGCTGAGGTATTCAGCCGCGCTTTCACACACGCTGCTTCCGCGGCCGCCGGCTCCGCCCCGAGCGCTGAGGATAACAGCCCCGAGCGCCTGAAGAAGCTGACCGCCGCGTACAACAAGGCCATCATCGCCGCGGAACAGGCTCGCTCCGCCCCCGCCTTCCGCGCTATCACGGAAGCCATGGCAGCTGTGTGCGGCCCCTGCCCGGCAAATGCCGCCCTGCGCAGCACCGTGCCCGGCAATCCCCTGCCCGCCGCCATGTTCCGCATATCCAGCACCAGCAATTGGGATAACCCCGGCTGGCACCTGAACATCACCACTCCCACCGGCGGCAGATGCCACACCGGCAAGGAGACCGCGCCTAACATGATTGTGGAACTCACCGAGCGCCGCTTCATCTCCGGCTGCATCATCCGCAAGACTAATGGCAATGAATGGCGCATGAAGAAGGCAGTCGTCTCCACCAGTGAGGACGGCGCTACCTGGTTCAAGCGTGCGGAAATCGACGATATGCCCAAGGAATGGGTGGCTAAGTTCCCGGATGGCACCAAGGCCAAGTGGATTAAGCTGGAGTTTGATAACGCCAATCCCGACTTTGCTCACATTTCTCACTTTGTTACATTCACCCGCTAACATTTTTGGAATCATATGAAGAAATTTCTCATACTTCTCATTCTGCTGGGTGTGGTAGGCGGTGGTGTCTACTATTACGACCCCGGTTTGCTCGGGCTGGATGCCCCTGCCAAGGTAACCAGGAAAAAGGTTAAGAAGAAGAAAAAGGCGGCCATGGCCCCTAAGGAGGCTGAAAATGCCGTCCAGGAAGTTGCTTCCGCTGCCGCTCCTGACGAGGAAGAAGAGGAAATCTCAAAAATCGACGAAAACAC
>CALABM010000148.1 GCA_937885815.1 uncultured Verrucomicrobiales bacterium
CACCGGTTGTCAGTTCAATGCTGCCACCCGTGGCCTTTACTCGGGTTTCATCGTTCACTGTCAGATGGCCGCTCGTGATGTTAACCAGAGCGTTGGCGCCCAGGGCGTGAATGGCATCGGAAGCTACGGTCACATCACTCTGCAGCCAGAAGGTGCTGTAATCAACCTCGCCACCAGTGGAGGCCGTGCCGTCTGAGTTCAATTTCAGCGTTTCATCGCCAAACTTGATAGTGGCACCGCCATCAATGGTGCTACCATCGGCAATCTCTGCCACCATATAGGCTGTTTTGGTAAAGCCGCTCAGGCCATCAGCGCCGATATAGGTAGCATCTTCATCCGTAATCAGGCTGCTCACTATGAATGTACCGCTCAGCACCAGCGAGCCGCTGTTGTTCAGTTTTCCATCCAGAGCAAAATTATTACCCACCAGTGTGTTGCTGCCGCTCAAAGCCGCAGACAGCGTACCGGCAGAGGCATTGATGGTAGCGCCTGATATGGTGCCGTTCAGAGTGCCGGCAGTCAGAATAATGTTGCCTGTAGAGGTGTTCACTCCGGCATCCGTGTCTACCGTAAGCGTGCCTCCTGTCTGATTTATCGCCACGGTGCCGCTATACCCATTGTCGTTGGCCTTCTGGTAAATGGCTGAGGTTGTGGCACCATCTTCACCCGTCAGCAAGTATTCGCTCCAAGTGATACCGCCGCCAGTTGTAGCATAACCATCCGATCCAAGCGTCAGATTAAGCGAGCCATGCTTCACCCCTGTTCCTGCAGCTATGGTAAGATTGCCGCCACTAATAAGCTGTACCGTATATGCATCAGCCTGATAGAAACCGCTGGCTCCGCTCTGATTATTCACATCGATGCGCGTGGCATTCGTTGTAACCAGTTGCAGCGCGGAGGCATTGAAACTACCGCTGATGCTCACATTACCGTTCACGTTCAGAACACCAGCCAGCTGGTAATTATCGCCTGTCACAGCACCGCCTGTAATGCTTACTGTACCCAATGAGCCATTTTTCAGTGTCAGAGCAGTATCTGTAAGCTCGCCATTCAGTACGCCTCCATCCAGTACCACCGTGCCGCCCGTAGCAGTCACAGGTTTGGTTACGGCATCCACCGTCAGCGTACCAGCCTGCACGGAAATTGAGGTAAGGGCATCACCCGCATCGGCAATTATTTCGCTCACACTGGCTTTGTCATTGATTCCGTTAAGGAGGTAGTGTGTATAATCAACATCGCCGCCATAACTGGCCTTGCCATTCGCTCCCAGTATCAAGGTGCCGGTGGCATCCTTGTGAGTGATTGTCACTCCTCCATCAATGGTGTTACCTGTGCCATGGGTCAGCTGAACCGACATCTGCGCAGACTGAGCAAAGCCGCTCGCTCCGCTGTTGCCATTCACATCTACGAATGTGGAGGCTTGCTCTTCTACCAAGGAAAGAGCATCTGCCTTGATAGTGCCGCTGAGTACTAACGTGCCGTTGTTGGCAATTACAGCATCAAGTGCAAAGTTGCCGATACCTTCCAGCGTGTTACTACCGGTAAGAGTGCTTGCAATACTGCCACCAGTGGCTTTGATATCCACCCCGCTGAGGCTACTGTCAGCCCCCAACTTACCACCGGCTTCCAGTATGATGAGGCCATCGGTAGCTGTCAGTAGTCCGGCCGTATCTGTTCCTACTGTCAGCGTACCGCCTTCCATGTGGATGCCGGTCAGTTTACTCCCCGCAGCATCCTTGATTGCCTGCACATCCGCCACACCGGTTCCAATCAGCAGGTATTCATCAAGGTGAACATCGCCACCATAAGTTGCTCGCCCATCACTCCCCAGCACCAGAGTGCCGGTAGCAAATTCGTGATATATCGTAGCTCCGGCATTCACCGTGGTGCCACCATTGACAATCTGTACCCATTCCAAGGCGTCCTTGGCAAAGCCGCTGGCGCCGCTATTGCCATTCACATCCACACGGGTGGCCGCCACAATATTCAGGTTACTCTGGGCAGCAATCGCGCCGCTGATGCTCAGCGTACCGCTATTGCTGATGGCTTGGCTCAGTGCCAATTCTACACCGGAATCAATAATCAGACTGCTGATGCCACTGGTAACCAGCTGGCCGGAACCAAGAGCATTGGTGTGCGCAAGCGAGAGGCTGCCACCGTTAAGTATTACGCCGCCGGTGTGACTGTTGTTGCCACTCAGAGTGACAGTGCCGCTCGCCAGTACGCTGGTACTTCCGCTCAGCGTGGCAGCAATTTCACCGGCTTGGGCTATTAGCATACCGCCACTCATGGCGCCGCCTGCCTTCACGCCGCTGCTCACCGTCACTGTGCCGCCCGTTGCTGCAAGTGCCTCAGTCGCGGCATCCACCAGCAGAGTACCTCCGCTCATCTCAATGGAGGAGAGGGTGCTATCTGCAGGCACATCTTTCAGTATTTCGCTTACCGATACGGCGTGCGCCCCGCTTATCACATATTTTGTGAAATCCATCGCAGCTCCGGCTGTAGCAAGACCATTCTCACCCAGCACAAGAGTGAAACCCGTAGGCAGACCGCTATGCACAAGCTGCGCACCGGATGCCAGCACTTTGCCGCCATTCACCACCTGCAGGGTATATCCCTCAGCTCGGGCAAAACCACTATCGCCGACATTGCCGTTTACATCGATATGAGTAGTTTCAAGCTTTGTCAGGTTACCAATGCCGCTCACATCAACCTTGCCACTCAAGGTAAGCACGCCTGCAGCTGCATTGCTGATGGCTGATTTCAGCGTAAGCGAGCCGCCATCCTGCACAAGAATACTGCTGGTTCCTGCCGTTGTCAGGGCATTCGACACCCCTTCCGCCGCAATCTCAAGCGTGGCATTCGCCAGACTCACCACCCCGCTACCTAGCGCCGTGGCGGTTCCTGCCACCACCGTGCCGCCCAGTATGGTGGTGCCTCCGGTGTAAGCATTTTCTGTATTAATGATTAGTTCGCCTTCGCCCTTTTTGGTAAGAGACATACTCCCCATGAGCCTGCCGCCCACTGTCTCGTCTGCATTCCAAGTGTAGTCCTCGGCGCTGTCCACCAGCACGCTATCAGGTGCGATATCGCCCACCAGCGTCACCGTGTCGGCCCCCTCATCACCAAACACCACCTGTACGCCATCCACATAGGCATAATCCACCTCATCCTGTTCCCAGTTCAGAGAGGTGCTGTTCCACATGCCATTCTGTGCTTCGTTCGTCCATGTGGCAATCAACAGCGAGGGCGGCGTGATGCTGCCGCCATCTCCCGTACCGGGCGTTCCGTTGTAATTCAGATAAAGCGTGTTATCTTTCCACTCCAAGTCATCAAAGGTGACCACATAGCCATCCAGACCATTCACCGTCACATTACTTGATGTCCAGAGCGCTTCATCGGCAATGGAAGTCACCGTCATCAGCTTGTACAGACCAGCCTCGGCTGTCTCATCGTTGAAGGAGATGTTCAATGTCAATGCTCCTTCCTGCGCAAAAGTACCATTCAAAGTGAGATTAGATACTCCCATCTGGTCTGCCACCACATGGAACGTCAACGCTGAGCCCTGTTGCATCTCTAGGGAAGAAGCCGTGATTTTGTTCATCCCTGACAGTTCCAGACATGACCCTATCTGGAATTGGATATTACTGTCTGAGTGGGTCAATTTACCATGATTCAACCAGACTGTGGGCATCGACTCTCCTGAAACAGATGAGTGAATAACCATACCCTTACCTGTATAGTTACCCTCATATTCAATGCGAAGACGACCATCATAGAGGTGAGTCATTCCACCTGTTGTTGCAGTTTGAGTAATCAGTCGGATATCTCCTGTCTGGGCCAACTCTTCACACTTACTATTCAACAGAACCTCTCCTGCTGCATAAAAAGCATCGTAAAAAGCTATTGTTTTTCCCTGTCTTGATGAGAGAATTAATTTTCCGGTCGCATCATGCTGATAAACAGAATCGCTTGTTTGCGTCGTATTGTACAGCGTATTGTTTCCTTTGAACGTTACATTCCCGTTATTTTGTATGGTTATATTAGCGGCATAGATGGCACCGCCGAGACTTTTCTTGCCATACTCACTACCTGATTTGAAAGGAATCGTAATGGCTGAATTATTGAGAAAATCGACATCTCCGTTACCTATAAAAGAAACATTCGTCGCTTTCACGGCGCCGCCAAAGGCTTGGCGATACCCATAACCACCCGCTAATTCTCCAAACCCTTTTGCATAGTTACCCTCAAATACAACATCAGAATTATCAGAGAATGAAATATCCGTTCCACAGAGAGCGCCGCCATTGGCTATCACCGCCTGTGAGTAATTATTATTAAATGACACCTCGGATTTATTCTCCTTTACATTAATAATGGAAGAATAAATAGCTCCACCATAGGTATATGCAGCCTCACCACCATTAGACCCCGTCCCATTGAAGCCGATTATATGATTCCCATTAAATGAAACTTTGTCTTTGTTGGCATTAATAGTTACTCTATCAGCTTTTAATGCACCTCCATAAAAATGATCCACCCATTTATGTCCCCATATTGACCCAGAATTATCAAAAAAGCTGTACGCCTCGGAATATGTTCTATTATTGTTGAACTCTACCTCTCCATTGGACTTAATTGCTATCTCACCACCAGTATATAATGCGCCACCACTGCTAACACCAGGAATACTTTCTGTTCCAACATAATTATTGGAAAACACTATTTTCGTATTATCTTCTAATATAATGGAACTTGAATTAGTTATACCGATGGCTCCACCATTAATGTTTAAACTATCCAAGCTGGAATGAGAAGACTTTACGTTATTATTATCAAACAAAACGTCCGTATTATTCTGTATATGTACAAGCCCCTGTGATAAAATTGCACCACCATATAACGGAGTACCAGCTGATTCCGTGGTAGTCGACACATTACCGCTAAACACAACTGTTTCATTTCCTGTAATTATTGTGCCAGCTTTTGAATAAATAGCTCCACCGCCGGATTTTCTATTTGCAACATTAGAAGAAAACTCTAGATATTCATTGTTATGCAAATCGACCGTCGTTCCTTCATTCGCCCAGATAGCGCCTCCTGAAAGGGCTTCATTGCTTACAAATTGCACCTTTCCTTTGTTATTAGCAATTTCGAGAGTTCCCCCAAATACTTTTATAGCACCGCCTTCACCTCCGGAAGATCCATCACTAATTGCCTCATTACCCTGAAACAAAATATCCGTATTGCCAGACAGAGTCAGAGTGCGAGCACCTACATAAATACCGCCTGAAGAATAGCCGGTATTATTAGTTATTTTCAGTGAATCATTTCCAGAAAAAAGCGTATCCGAGTGAGTGTATATAACAGATGAGGCGCGATATGGTGTATTTTTGTCAAAAATTACTTCAGCATTATTCTCAAAAGACAAAATGCCACCAGAACCATATATCACATTTCCTCCAAATGAAGCTCCCGTATTACCAGAGAACTTAACACATTCATTGTCTCTGAATGTAATATTTTTGCCGCTAACAACTGCTGAATCGTTACTATTAGAAGTAACTGTTATCCGGTCAAATAGAACAGTGCCAAGATAAGCGAAGGTAAGAGTCTCGTCACTTGATACTCTTAAAAACGTAGGCGCTGTAGTTGTTGTCTTCGAGTTTGAAAATGTAATAGACGCTAATTCATCCTCACTCTTGCTGGTGACAAACCAGGAACCAGCTGAACTTGTCATGAATTGACTCGTTAGCGAATCAAACACTATATCTCCAGACAGAAGGAAAGCCACATCCTCATCCTTTTTACAATATTGTGAAATATCGTCAGTAGCATCAACTTCGACTTGATTATTAATAAAAGCATCCGGAATAGTGATTACAGTTGGTGCTGTATAAACAGCAAACGCGGAAAACGGAGTAGCTACCATCAACGCGATGATAGCACGGAACAGGCGAACAGGGAGATGAAGTTTCATATAATAAAAAGGAGATATGTTTAGAGTTTTGAGGATTTGGAAGTTGATATTTTGATAATCAGCGATTCGAATTCGTCGATGGATTCCACAGGAATCAGGTTACAAACGGCATAAAGTTCCGCTGCGGTTGATGAGTTCTGGTGACAGCTGTACAAGATACCCTCGGCATAGTTGAGGTAAAAATCATAGCCTTTATCACTGTTTCGGAAAGCAGCTCCGGGCATCTTGGAAATACCCTCCATGATGGATTTCACCGGCACAGTCCACATATAGGAACGGCGTTCAATCTCACAGTAAAAACACCAGATATCAACCAATTCCCGCTTTGCATCCGGCAGAGCCACCTTGCAGAAGTGGGGGTATTTGCAGGATACCGTGTAAGCGGTAGTAAGATTACGGCCGCGGCTTTCGAGAAAAGCATGCTTCTGCACGCCCATCACGATACTATCGCCATGATCAAAGCGGATTTTCCCCATAATCATTTTCATGCGGGCATAAACCTGCAACCATGCCGAACCATAATCAGGAGTACCATCGGCCGCAATCGGCACAGGAATCAGCATCGGCTGAGTGGCATAACTACCCAACACTTCCGCAAGGCGACGCTGTTTCTTTTCATTCTCAGTCGTATAGAACAAATAGATATAAAAACGATTCTGAAGCTCGGAGAAATGCGGCTGCTTCTGCAATTTCTCAAAGCGTCTCTCCAGAGCATACCATATCAGACTCTCCTCCGGCTCAAACGAAAAACCGCATACATGCATCTCGTGCTCACAAAATGAGGTCAGCCATTCTGGTTCCGGTTCTGCAGCGATAGTTTTCTGAAGAATATCACGATACGATTTCAAGGACATTACTACCTTCTCATTCTGCAATGCATCGCCATGAAGATGCCAGACAGAAATGACATCATTTAACTTATAATGGCTAGGAGTTTCCTTGTTTTCTTCAGGCTTGAAGCCTGGCTGTATGGCGCGCTCCATGGCGAAGTCATAATTGGTGGTCATGACTTTAGAAAACTGCTTCTGCTTAACCAGATCCGCCAACAATTGATGCACAAAAGTCGGAGCAAGCTCCTTCACATCATCCAACCACTTTTTCCATGCATCGGATGCTGTTATTGACATGTCCCGAAAATTGAGAATACGCTGCAAACGCAGTCCATATGAAAGGTGATTACTTTCCGAATCCCACGGAACTGTACGGAATGACTCAGGCACCACCTTGTCTTCAAGGCACTTCAATGCCTTGCACCAAGAATAGTCTTCATTTCGCCCGGCAATACGATTGATACCATTTCCCAAAAACAGTATCCTATTCACCCCATCTCCCATAACAATTCCAGTCTACGCTTTCAGAAACCGTAAGTCAAGCACAAGTTATGTATTGATCCAAAATAAATCTTTCACGCCAACGGGCGATTGCAGTCATTGTGCATCTATAATTTTTACTGGTTTATAATGAAGAGATAGAATACTATTTCATACGGTTTCTGAAACCGGTTGACATATGAAGACGATACAGGTAACAATAACAGAAGAAGATCTGGCGGCGTTGGTAGTGCTGAAACAAACGGGGGTGAATGTATTGGAAGCCGCGC
>CALABM010000149.1 GCA_937885815.1 uncultured Verrucomicrobiales bacterium
CGGCAAATCCTCCCTGTGAACAAAAGATGCACTTGCCGAGCCAACCGAAAGCTGTGGTTCGCGCTTCGGCTTCCGCCATGTGGCCCTGAGGCCAGCGCCAAGTTTCGTCACCAATCAGCCAGCGGATGGAACGACGTTGCAGGTTGCTCTTGTTGTAGGCTCCGGCTACCCAGAGGGTCATGCCATTAGCAAAGTGAATGGTGGTGTTACGCAGCTTGTACTTGTCTGCCGGGTACAGAGCTTTGACTGGCAGACAACAATCGAATAACTTGCGGAGTCGCCCCTCGGCTTGGTCGCGGGCATCATCATCGTTCTGATCCAGCCAGAGTGTGGGGCCAGGCAGATTCGAGATGATGTAGCACGAGGCAATCTCAATCGCCGTGGACTTGGAACTCTGTACCGCTGCAATAATGCTCACGACTCGGGTGCGGGGATTCACCATTTCCTGCATGACCTCAGCCAGCATCGGGGAGTTGGCAACACGAAAACGTCCGGGTATGGGCGAGTACGGTATGTTTTCGATATGTTCCTCTGCCCACATCCAGACATCCTTGCGGTCGGGTGGAGTCCATGCTTCACGCCACAGGTCTTCCAGATATTCGGTTTCGGGCATAATCAAGGATTTGTTTGATGGTGTCCGGGGTCAGCATGGAGTCTACCAGACGAATAACCGCCCAGCCCTGCAAGGTGGCAGCTAGATACTTTTCGGCATCGTTCATGAAGCCTCGGGGAGTCAGGTGTCGGCCTCGATTCCATACGCCACCTTCAATCTCAATCAGCAGACGAGCTTCTTCCCATGCAAAATCAGCCCGCCAGCGGCGGCTTTTGTCAAATCGGTACTCACGCACCAGCTCCGGGCCACCTATGGCATCCCACAGGGTGGCAAACCGGCTTTCAAGTTCAGAGCTGTTACGTTTGAGCGACACACCCCTTGGGGTAGCGTCAAAATCAGGGAGTCAGGCTGTCGCCTTTTCCCTCGTGAAGCTCCTGCAGAACGGAATCTATCGCTGCCGATAGAGCTTCCTGAATACTCGGAGCGTCCAACCCAACCAGCTGAGGAGGCATCTCTTTTTCAAACTTGGCTCGCAACAGGTTGACCACGCGCCCGCAGCGGCTCAGCCATGCTTCCCGCACCATATCCTTGCGGATGTATTCGCCTTTGCGAACCGACAAGCGGAACTCCCGCTCATTGACTTCGGCCAGCAGCTTGCGGACTTTCAGTCCCTCTTCATCGCCGGGGGAACTGCCGTCCAGATGGTGGTCATGCAGGAACTTTCGCCATGCCACCACATCGTGCTTGCCGTTGGATTTCGGTTCCGGGGCATCCGGCATCTTGCGCCAGTTGCCAATGCTCCGGCGCGATACCCCCAGCGCAGACGCTAAATCGACCACGGTGCTGACCTCGGAGATATTCGGGTCACCGCCTTGCTCCGCGCTGTAGGCGATAGTCTGCAATAGCTCCACCTCCGATTTGGTGAGTGGTTTCTTGGCTTTGACCTTGCTGACCGCTTGCTTGATGGCGTTGGCGCGGTTGACTTCCAGAACGGTGTCGGCTTGCGATGGTGTGACGATGTTCGGCATACGAGTAAAGCCCCTGTTCAGGGGCGGTTGTAAGACATAATCTATAAATGAGCGAAAAGCCAACTAACAACTTGCATCTAAAGTTTAAAATTGTTATAATAATGCATGAGCTTAAACCGGCTCTATGAATTGCACATGAAAATAGTATCATCAATTTTAGCTTGTTGTTTTCTTTCTATCGCTGTTGCGAATGCTGAGGAAATCGTATACCCAGGTAATCCCCTCCATCCGGGATATGGAAATATGCAGTATTTTGAGTACGATAGTATTTTGATTCGACTCATTCAGAATATGGATGGGAGTGAGTCTTCCAGAAAGGCGGTTATTGACAGAATTTCAGAGCACCCAGAGGAAGTTAATGACTGGTGGAATCATGATGGATGGAGTGGCACTCCTTTGACTGAAGCTATGCAAAAAAAAGATTTAGAAATCGTAAAATTACTCCTGTCCAATGGAGCAATACCATATCCTCCTCCTGGCGGGTCATTTTGGAGAAATAGAGCAGAGGGAAATTCTGAGTACTCAGAGATTCTTCAAACAATCGTTGAAGCACAAAAAAAGTACCCAGTATATACGAGAATTTTATATTCAGATGCTTATAGGCGATCCATGGAATAGCATATGGTGTAAATGAGGCCACGGCTAATATAGTCGTGGCCTCACTATTAGTTAATTTATGGTTAGTTGTTAACTGCTACTTCTGCGCCTTTAGGATGTCTAAAGGGGGCAGGTTGAGCACCTGCATACGAGATAAGCAAGTCCGGAACATATTTATCATCATTGATGCTATCCATATCACAGCGAAGCTCCTGCCACTTTGCTGCATCTAGAACACTGATACATCCTTCAGAACCGATGCGAGAAGCCTGATGGATTTCGAGATCAGCTCGCAGATAATCTGGATGATTAATGTGGCTAGAGTCGCTAGCGGTGGGTTCGTCTATGCCGTATCCCGGAAGTCCAGTTGTCTGGTAAGTATGTACCTTCAAATTCTGCCCAGGACAACAGGTATCAGGCCAGAGAGTTCGGTCATTCATCCCGGTATTAAAGCGCTTAGTGACATCAATTCGCATTGTGTCAGACGCGCTGGCATTAGCCGACGTTTTCACCTGCTTCTTAACCCAAGGACTTGCGTTTGCCATCCAACCACCGGTTTGCACTAGGCCATAGCTTTTCGTAGTTACATCTGTAAACGTTGCAAGGCTATTACCAGTACAGAAATGCCCAATTAGTTCGCCCTTAAACACATAACCAGAAGAGCAATAAGAAGCAGTTTCTGTATTTTTGTCTGCATCATTTACAACATCAGAGCTACGGCTGAAGGTTACAGTAAAGTAACGAAGTTTTGCTTCGAGATACTCAACAGAAATGTTAAGGTCACAGTAGGAAACATTCACAGAAGCATTGTTCTCGCTCAGAACCTGATTGGTCTGGGAAATCTCCAGTACATAGCGACCCGCGGGCAGTTCGATACTCTTATTGGTTACCCCCCAACGGCTGTGCCCACCCATGGCGCCACGTCGATCATCAGCTTCAGCCATGTCGGCAATGAGAAACTCCATAGGAGTCGGGTCATTACCATTGGTGGAATCTGCGATTCGCGTAGCTTTAATGTAACCCCAGTCATCGACAGTGAAATTAACATTCAGACGAGCAATCTGTCCGACAGGAACAAGCAGATTTACGTTTTTTGTACCAAGCTGCTTACCTTCGATAGCCTCGTTCGTCCACATATTAATACTGGCGGTGATAGAATCATAACTCTCGTAACTTGCGCTAGGAGTTTCCGTCATAAGGTCTAAAGTTTTAGACATAATAGTTGTTACTACTTTTCAAAATCATTTTGATTTAGGAATGTATCTTTTAGAAATCATATTAAAGAGAAATCTTATCGGATATATTCCTAATAAAGTTTTTGAGGTTGCGTTGACAACAGAAACAAAGACTAATGACTTATGGTCTTTAATTGAATGCAATGCAAATGTTGGTAGTAAAGAGGCCTGGGAAATGTCCTTTTAGCATTACATCCCAAATAGTTTGGTTTGCGATAAATATATCCAAGGAGTAAAGCAAACCATTTCAAACTGGAATTCCACGAGATTTATAAATCTTAATGGTCTCCAAAAGTTCTTTGCTGCAGATTCTAATTTGTTAAATGACGTGTTTGAGATTATTGCCCAAAAGGATGAGACTCAAAATATCTATATCTTGGGATATGATTTAAAAGAGATCTTCTCAAGTGTAATGGGGGTAAATCTAGATCTAGCTAAAAGAGTATATATTCGGCAAGCTATAGCACAACATCATTTCGATTATAAAAAGGATATATTGTTGATTATCTTGGCTAAAGATTCGCGATTTTTGATTGATTATGTTGAT
>CALABM010000150.1 GCA_937885815.1 uncultured Verrucomicrobiales bacterium
AGAGGCGGAACCCCGGGTGCCGAAATAAAAACAAAATGAACCCCGGTGAGGGGTGGCATAATGCGTGTTGTTAAATTGCAGCCTTTTTATTCACGGGCTTTTGCATTAGGCTTTGTCTGCTGCGCGCTCTATGCTCGGAACTGCCGTCTTCGTCTTTAGTCGGGTAGGGGAAAAAAACTTGTCATTGGGTATCTGCGTGATATAATGATGTCCATATTACGCCATGAACAGTATACCCGCAGCGCAGACTATTATCAATTCCTCTGAACTTCCGAAGGGGTATGAGTTGTTGAACTATGTTATAGAGCGCAAGCTGGGGCATGGTGGCTTTGGGGTGACCTATTTGGCGCATGAAGTTGTGACAGATAGGACTGTGGTGATAAAGGAAAATTTTCCTCGGGAATGTTCTCAGCGCCACACAACGAATTTGACGGTAGGGCCGTCATCTGCGGAGGATAAAGATCTCTATGAGTGGGCGCTGACGCGTTTTCTGGATGAGGCGAAGGTGCTTGTCCGCCTGAGTCACCCCGGTATAGTGCCTGTGCTGACGGCGTTCAAGGCTTTGGGGACGGCGTATTATGTGATGCCACAGGTGGAGGGCAAGGAGATTCATAAGGCGGCTCCTTCTCCGCAGACGATAAATGAAGAATGGCTGCGCCCCGTGCTGCAGAAGCTTCTGGAGGCCCTTGGTTACCTGCATGGGAAGGGCTTATTGCATCGTGACATTAAGCCTTCGAATATCCTGTTGCGTGAGGACTCCTCACCGCTGCTTATCGATTTCGGTACCGCGCGCTCATCTGATGCAACGCATACTCTCACGCGGATTGGTTCTCCGGGCTTTAGTCCGTCTGAGCAGTTCACAGCTCATGGCAAGAACGGTGCGTGGACGGATTTGTATTCGCTGGGCGCCACATGTTATTACCTGATTACCGGCGAGGTCCCGCAGGACGCTGTGGGGCGCATGGAGGAGGATGAACTCCTATTGTTGACCGAGCGTAAAGAATTACAAGGACGCTTTTCCTCAGATTTCCTTGGTACTATTGATAAGGCTATGCGTGTACCTCGCAAAGACCGCTGGCAGAGTGCACAGGAATGGCTGGAAAAACTTGCTCCGGAGAAGTCTCATACCCCCGAGAAACAAGTTCCGTCTGCCAAGACACCTGTTATTAAGAAAGAGGGTAATGTCGGTAGTGTTAGCTCATCCAAAGAGTTTGAGGTGTTTGATGGTTCAATCATCATCGCCATGGTATTGTTAGGGGGATTATTAGGGGCGGCCATTGGGGACATTGCAGCGGGATCAGCTGGCGCACTAGTCGGGGGATTTATAGGGGCATTGCTTGCTGTAATATTGGGAGTATTTATCTGCCTTTATCGGTCTGTTTAGCAGGGGTGTTTGTTGGAAGATGGAGCGTTTTCGGTTGAGCAGGGTGAAGCCTCGTTCGAAAATGCTTGCCAATGGCCATGAGCATGATATAATTATACCTGAAGTACGCTATGAACAACATACCCACCGCCCAGACTATTGTGTATTCATCGGAGTTGCCTCCGGGTTTTCAGATTGGAGCTTATGTTATAGATCGAAAACTGGGGCAGGGTGGTTTTGGCGTAACCTATCTGGCGCATGAAGCGGCTACTGATAGGCCGGTAGTGATAAAAGAAAACTTTCCGCGGCATTGTTCTCACCGCCATTCCGTGAATCTGACGGTGGGCCCGGCCTCTGAAGAACAGACTGATGAGTTTCAATGGGCGCTGGGCCGCTTTCTGGATGAAGCTCGCATGCTGGCGAAGCTGAGTCACCCCGGGATTGTCCCGGTACTGATTACTTTTGAGGCATTGGGTACGGCGTATTATGTGATGCCGCCGGTGCCGGGGATAGATATACATAAGGCGGCTCCACCACCTGATGAGATAAGTGAGGAGTGGCTGCTGCCTATCCTCAGGCAGCTTCTGGAAACGCTTGAATACCTGCACAGCCAGGGCGTGCTGCACCGTGATATTAAGCCTGCGAATATCTTGCTGGAGCATGATGGTGACCCTGTG
>CALABM010000151.1 GCA_937885815.1 uncultured Verrucomicrobiales bacterium
AAAAATGGTACGCTGAACAGCGATATGATGAATCTGCCCATTCGCCCGCGTCGCAATCGCAAATCGGCCGCTGTGCGTGGTCTCATGCGCGAGACTACGCTCTCTGCCGCTAACCTGATTTACCCCATGTTTGTGCAGGAAGGGGATGAGAATACCCCTATTGAATCCCTCCCTGGTTGCACAAGGTGGTGTGTGGCGGATATCGCTGCGGAGTGCCGCCGCCTTTATGAGCTGGGCATTCCGTGTGTGGATCTTTTTGCTGTGGTGCCTGAGCATAAGAAAGATGCTCAGGGGGCAGAGGCTTGGAATCCGCAGGGCGTGGTGCCTCGCGCTATTGCCGCCATTAAGGCTGAGGTGCCTGAGATGCTGGTCATGACGGATGTTGCACTGGACCCCTTTAATACCTATGGGCAGGATGGCATCGTCAGAGAATATGAGGACGGCAGCTATGAAATCTTGAATGATGAGACAGTAGAGGCCTTATGCCGCCAGGCTCTTTGCCATGCTCGCGCCGGTGCGGATGTTATCTCGCCCAGTGATATGATGGATGGGCGTATCGCCGCTCTTCGTGCAGCTTTGGATGCTGAGGGCTTCACCGGTGTATCCCTGCTGAGTTATACGGCTAAATATGCCTCTGCTTACTACGGCCCTTTCCGTGGTGCTTTGGGGAGTGCGCCAAAGTTTGGCGATAAGAAAACGTACCAGATGGATCCTGCGAATGTGCGTGAAGCCGTGCGTGAGGCTCTGTTGGATGCCGCAGAAGGTGCGGACATGCTCATGGTGAAACCGGCTACGCTGTATTTGGACGTTGTTAGCGAGCTGCGCCGCCATACTCAGCTGCCGATAGCTGCATACCATGTAAGCGGTGAGTATCTCATGCTGAAAGCGGCTGCTGCTTCCGGATGGTTGGATGAGCGCAGCTGTATGCTGGAGGCTCTTCTCTCCATTCGCCGTGCTGGTGCGGACATGATTCTTACCTATGCTGCTCCGCAAGTGGCAGAATGGCTCCGGGAGGAGGAATGAAGTATGAGGGCTTCTTGATGCCCTGATATCTGCTTTCATGATAAGAACCCGCGAGCAACGACGTCATGGTATTCGCCTGCTGAATTTGCGGGTGGATGTGTGGCTGATTCTTCTGGTTCTTGTTTCTTCGGCCCTCGCGCTGCTGTGCCTGAGGCCGAATAATCTCTCCTTACAGGTGGAGGAGGGGCCTCCTGTGGAAGCTTTTATTACGCCTGATGAGGAGCGTCCCGTAGAGCGGGCGCTTCCCCCCGCTGGGCGGCCGGTTCGCTTTCTGATGTACAATGTGCAGAATTACTTTGTAGCCGGAGAAACGAGCCGCTCCCGTTATGTTTCTCGGCCCAAATCTGAGGCCGCCCGAAATGCGGTGGCGGAAGTCATAGCTGAAGCCGCGCCGGAGATAGTGGGGCTTATTGAAATCGGGGGTGAGAAGGCTATGGCTGATTTGCGGGAGCGGCTCGCGGAGAGAGGGCTGGAGTTCCCTCATGCGTATGTGTTGACGCGTCAGGGGGAGGACCGTGCGCTTGGGATATTGTCTCAGCACCCTATCGTTAGGAATGATTCCGTGGCGGATATGCCATTGCGTGGTCGTCAGCGTCGCTTGATGCTTCGAGGTGTATTAGATGTAACGATAGGTCTTGAAGACGGGCGTCAGTTTCGCTTGATAGGGGCGCACCTCAAATCCCGCATGGCAACGGATGCCCGCGCGGCTGAGTATCTTCGCATTGAGGAGGCTCGCACTCTCGCGTATTACTTACACAGCCTGCTGAGGAGAAATCCCTCTATTCCCTTACTGGTTTTCGGGGATTGGAATGACGGGCCCGCTGATTCCTCTCTTTCAGTGATAAGGAGCGGGCTTAGTGATGTTTCCGCCCTTACAAGGCTTAAGCCGGAAGACTCTCGCGGCCATGAATGGACTCTTCATTACGAGGCTGAACAAACGTATTATGCGTTTGACCAGATGTATGTGAACGCCGCTATGAGAACCCGCCGCGGACGCCGTAGTCGCTGCGGGATTGTGGACATCGACCGCGCGGCCACGGCGAGTGATCACCGGGCACTTTGGTGTGAACTGCGCTGATATGAGATATCAGCTTTCAGGCTGGTGCACACGTGATTGAAAATTGAACTTGCGGATGTTGTCCGCCCAGTCAGCAAATTGCTGAGCCCTGCGGCCGGGGCCGATGACGGGGCGCTGAGAATCCGGTTTCAGTGGCCAAGAGGCTACCTTATCAGCCATTTCAGCCGCTTCTGTGTGCTTGCCCTGCGAGAGATACTGAGATACTGCTCCCGCGCCGGCAAAATACAGCACAAACCATTTTTCTTCGTTCATCTCGGCCTCCGATGCTGCTGAGACACTTTCTATGAGCTGCAGGTATTGTGCGATAGCTTCATCCGTAAGACCATTGCGCGCCAGAATGGAGGCTCGCTGAATTCTGGCGCGAGTTATCCAAGCCTGAGAAAGATTCTGAATTTCGAAGATGCGGTTGTTTGTCAGCAGGGCTTCACTGAGCCCTTCCGGTGTGCCTCTGAGAGTTTGCTCATGGGCTTGTATACTCAGGGCTAGAGCTTGCTCTGAAGGCGTGAGGTCGTTTCTGCGCAGGAGCTCAGAGAGTATTCTGCGAGCTTCGACCCCACGGTTAATCCAAGCTAATACTCGTGCCTGAAGCATGAGCGCATGATTTCTGTACCGGGTGTTATGCTCTGCCGCGGCGGCAAAAAGCTCGACTGCAAGAGTCAACTGTTCGAGTGATTTCAGTTGTTCAGCTTGTCTTGCTGCCAGCAGGTAAGCTCGAGCTCTTGTCTCTTTATTGCTCGTTGTTTCTGCCAGCTGGAGCAGTAAATCAAGAGCCTCTTCATGGAGCTTCGCAAGTGAGAGCCGGTGAGCCAGGTGTACTGTAAGAACGGTCCTCACCTCGGTTTTACGTGTGTTCGCAAGGGCTTCCCGCAACAAGGCAATTGGATTCTGGTAGCTTCCACCAGCTGCATTCAGTTTTTCTATGGCTTGCAGTTGCAGTGAATAGAAGCGGAGAATCTGTTCATCTGTCCAGTTTTTGTGCTGATTGGTGGAGCATTCACTGAGCCTGCTCAGGGCTCTTTCCGGGGTGGAAAGTAGCTCAAGCTCAGCGCTTTGGAGCATAATTTCAACACTCTCAGCCTCTGTGGGAGAAAGTAGGGACGCTGAGTGTAATTCTGCCTCCGCCTCCGCGGGATTGGTATGCAGAATGAGGCCGGCATGCGTTAGCAGTAGGCTGCGCCTTGTCTGAACGGGAAGAGCCTCTTTGGCCAACAGCGTGTCAATGATATCCTGACTTCCACTGAGTACGGCACAATACATCGCGTTGCAGATAGCTGCGGTCTGAAGATCATAGGAGGCGATTTCGGCGCATTGCAGAAACAGCTCCGCCGTTGCGCGTTCATTGCCGGGCATGCAGCATGCTTTGTAGAAGAGATAGCGCGGATTCGTATCATCCGGCTGCATCATTTTCTGATACAGTGCAGCTTCGGAAATTCTGCCTCTTTCCACCAAGTAGCGCACTTGTTCACCCAATATGTGCTGTGAGAGAGGTTCATTGGGCAATTGGGTGGCCGCTGTGTTTGCTATAGTGGCGTCATTTGAGTTATATTCCGGGCCGGCGAACTGGAGCCTTTGCTGTACGGCAAGTGCGAGCGCTGCTCTATGCGGATTGCTGAGCTCCCGGCTCCATTCTTGGAGGCGGCGCTGTGCATATTCACTTTTATTAAAAGCATTGTGTGTTTCCAAGCGTCGGAATGCTTCCTCGAGTAGAACGGAATCCGGATTTGCGGAGATGAATTGGAGCAAGGTCTCTTCGCCTTTGCCTTCATTGTTTTCGCTCAGGTCGTCCTCCTGTTCAGTTTGCTGAGGTTCGGCTGCCGCTTTATCATAATAGAGCTCTGCGATTGCCAGACGCACGCGTTGTCTGATGATGAGCGGAAGGCTGTTGTTGGCTTCCATGACTCTACAGGCATTCAGTGCCTGGTCAAACTGGCGCTTTCTGCGTAATTCTT
The DNA here is from genome assembly GCA_937885815.1 of uncultured Verrucomicrobiales bacterium. Taxonomy (GTDB): domain Bacteria; phylum Verrucomicrobiota; class Verrucomicrobiia; order Verrucomicrobiales; family Akkermansiaceae; genus Akkermansia. Next base: position 4,051 of record CALABM010000151.1, read on the forward strand.
CTATGTTCAGCAGTGCTACCATGGGCTGCAGCTCAGTCTGTGTTTTAGCCAGCTCTCGCAGAGGGTCCATGGTTGAGGCGTCTCCATCAGACGTGTAGCGCAACTGGTGCTCCGCAAGCGCAGCCTGAGCTAGCGTGGCAATTTCATGATTCGGGCTTGCTGTCAGTGGCGCGACATATTCGACAAAGTCCAGATGCGGGCTTTGCCATGCACAGTACATGATGGCTTTAGCCGCATAGGGATAGAAGCTACTTTCTGCCGGAATTTCTCTAAATAAGTTAACTGCTTGAAAGGGGCGATTCAGCGCTACGAGAGCTCGCCCTTTCCAGTACATGACGGCCGGTGAATGTGGCGTGAGTTCCAGCTCTGAAAGAGCTTCTGAAGGTTTTCCCTCTCGGAGCAAACGTTCGGCTTGTGCTACATCTGCCTTAGCCGGAAGGAGGAGCCCCATGGAGAGCAGGGCGGTGAGAATATGGGGCGTTTTCATTATCTGGCTTCAGTTTCTGTCTGTGCTGGAGGCGGGTAAATGCCTTGCGTCCACAAGAATTGATTTACGTAGCGCAAGCCTGAGGCGGTGAGTTCTGCTGTGCGGCTGCTACCTTTCACCCGGTTTACCGTGCAGTTCTGTTGCAGGGTGGGCATCGGGCGGCAACTTACGAGGGCGGGAACGGTCACAGCTTGCCTGGAAGGGTATATGGCGATGGGGATACCTTCTTGCGTGAAGGCAATTTCAAGTGAAGGAGGAGTTTGTCCCCAGCGGCCTTTGTACAGGAAAGGATGGCGGCGCAGTAAATCCATGGTTCCGATGCGCGGCACGCGAACGCGGTAGTGCTCCGTAAGCTGCTCAAAATAGCGGGAAAGGGAGAAGGGCCGGCCATTTTTGCACGCCAGAAGTACATCCGCCGCGTTCATGCCGATGAGATTAAGACCGTTGAACAGCCCGTGCTCATTTGTGGGCGGCTGGACAATGAGATCGTATGATGAGTTTATCATCAGGCAGATTTCGAGGTGAAGGTGTGCTCGACGCTTGTTCAGCCCCACTCCACTGTACCCCAGTACGCCTATCTCGCTTTGCGGGCTTACGCGTTGACCTTGCACGCAGTTGACTGAGGCTAAGTGTGCGTATAAGCTGTAAATGGTGCCCTCTTTAACATTATGGGCAATGACGATGTAACGCCCGTAATTACTTTTTCGCGGATCTGCATTTACATATGCCACTATGCCGGGAGCCACAGGGCGTACAACATCAAGCGGCTCGTCATTTTCATCCCTCCGCAGGGGCTTTACATCTATCCCCTCATGCATGCGACTGAACCTCAGTTCCTGATTTCCATCACGGAAGGGATTGCGCACCATACCCCAAGTGCCGCCCTGCCACGGGCGAGTGGTTGCGCCTTCGAATGTGCGGTCCACATACATGAAGTAGTCATCACCGCCTGACGTGTACAGGGCTCGATTATCCGTGGGCAGGTGAAATACCAAATCCTCTGCTGCCACGCAGAGGCATGGCAGCATGAGAAAAAGCAGCAGCTGGAGCAGGGCGCGAGCTCTCATATGTTAATTGAAAATCTCGCCTACGGTACGGCCCGTGAAGTCACGCGTCTGGCTTTGCACGCCCTGCGGCTTTTGCGGCAGCGGGCGCGGATTATCATCCTTGAAGCGGGCCTCTTCCAGCTCTGGATCAATGGGTTCCACGCTGTTCGCTATCATCTTAAGATCATAACCATTCAGACCATTCCAGATGACCAGCACGCCATCATTTACAGGCGCGATGCGCATGGGTTCCATTGCCAAACCATTCACTACAGGCAGCATCAGCATGCCGCTTTTTTCTACTGTGTTGTAGTACAGACGATTGCGCCATTCTTTCTTGGCGTAGAGCGTTACACCGTATGAACCATCAGGGTTCAGGTGGGAGCGGTAGCGCTCAAAGTGATCCAGCGACATGATGGGCATACGGGTGTACGTTACACCATTAAAGTTAACAATCATGCGTGAGCTGGTGCTTTCAGCCGCACTTGTCACAGTGTTGGAATCCTGTACAAGGAAATATACGGGATAAGCTTTCTGAGACTGGCAGCTGCAGAGCGCAGCCGCCGCAATCGCGGTCAAGGCGGAAAGGAAGAACTTCATATGAGAATGGCGGTGATACTTCCGACACTCTAGCACATTTTTCCGCGCATTTCCAGCCAAAAATCAGCCACGCAGAAAACTACGGCCGGAGATGCAGTAGTGGAACCCGCTCCAGAGGGTAAGTATGACACTTGCCCACAGGAATACGGCGCGCATCCACTCAGCGATGGGGCCAACGGAGAGGCTATGAAGGGGCTCAGGCAGGCTGGCGGCATAGCCAAGGTGTACCAAGCATGCTATGCAGTAAGCCAGCTGGATGCCGGTCTTCCATTTGCCACTTTTATCTGCAGCCATGACCACGCCTTTTTCCACAGCAAGCTGGCGCAGACCGGTAACAAGGAACTCGCGGAAGATGATGAGAATGGTGACCCAGAAGGGGCACATGCCCACATACGTCAGATAAATGAATGCAGCACTGACCAGAATCTTGTCCGCAAGTGGGTCAATCAGTTTCCCGAAGTTTGTCACAAGATTATACTTGCGGGCCAAGTATCCATCCAAAAAATCGCTTATGGCCCCAGCAACAAAGGCCCAGAGTGCGATGCAGTTTCCAATGGTAACGGGTACGAACCATCCCTTGTTGTCCATGGCCTCCATCGGGCTGACTCCGTTGATGAATGGAGCTACGCCGTCTATCGCCAGTGCTACAGCAAATACGATGACAAGAATGATACGGACCAGCGTAATGGTGTTCGGGAGGTTTAACATGGTACGCCATCACTTATACGCCCGCGAGGTGCTTCATGCAAGCCAAAAGCGTGTCTACGCGCTAGAGAATGTGATTTTTTGCCCACTTAACGTCTGTGTATGACATGAGCGATGGCAAAAAGAATCGGTGCGCGGCACTTCTGACATATTATGAGCTTGCAAGAGGGGGTGGATATGCTATACTTTGCGCCATGAACGGTTTTCGTATTACCATCCTAGCCTTGCTTGTTCTTGTGGTTGGGCTTATGTTTTACGTTGTTTTTGTAACACTGCCCAGCCAGCAGGCAGATTACAATATCTATCAGATTTCTCAGCAAGTCGCTCAGAATGAGCGCGAGGCCGCCTCTCATCGTGAACGTGTTAGCGCCTTTGGAGAAGCCGCAGAGCAAAGTGAACTTTCTTCTGCCTATGCAGAGGCGGAAGCAGCTGACCGTGAAGCTGTACGCAATGTGTCTGATGCTGAAGAGCAGGCCGTTCTTGCAGAGGCACGCCGCCGTGCGGAGGCTGAGGCTGCTGCTCAGACCGCAGCTCCGGCTGGCTCCCAGACCGATGGCGCTATCGGTCTCGTGACAAACTTTAATAGTGAGTGGGTTTCTATTCGTTTTAAGCCGGCAGTGGAATCGCCTCTCAATGAGGGGCTTATCGTTGCTGTGCGTCGTGATGGTGTCGTGCTTTGTGAAGCTGTTGTGGACTGGAAGGATGAAGAATCCGGTGAGATTGGCGCTACTCTTAAGCCCCAAGAGTTCGGCAGCACTCAGGTGGATGTAAATGAGGAGGCTATCCTTCCCGTTCCCGGTGATGAGGTGATTTATTCTCCTTATGCTTCCTCTCGCGACCTTCGCCGCGATGATTCCTTCCTGCACCCTCAGCCTGCTACTGCTCCTTCCAATGATGGTGCTGCACCTCAGCCTGAGCAGGTGGTGGATGAAGCCGCTATTCCTCAGCCCTGACACTTTTTGATTGATAGTCATGCCTTCACGCTCCAAGTCGTCGCTGTTTGATAACACACCCACGTTTTCATTCGAGTTCTTCCCCCCTAAGACGGAGGAAGGCGCTCGCTCTCTGCTGGAAACTGTGGTGAGACTTCAGGAGTTTCGGCCGAGTTTTGTGAGTGTCACCTACGGCGCCGGTGGTAGTTCTCGTGAGCTGACTCGCTCCGTGGTGCATGATATTCAGCAGCGTGGGATTCCCACAGTGCCGCACCTCACATGTGTGGGCCACACCGCGGAGGAAATTGAGAAAATTCTTGAGGGTTACGCTCATGCAGGAGCCAGCGCCATTCTTGCGCTGCGAGGTGATCCTCCGCGCAATATGGACTATGACCCCTCCAAGGATGCTTTCCGCCATGCTTCCGAGCTGGTGCGTTTCATCCGCGAGTGGGAGGACAGGAATCGCCTTACCAAGCGCCTTACCATCGGTGTGGCCGGCTTCTGTGAAGGTCACCCGGATACCCGCAATCGTATCCGTGAAATGGATTATCTTAAGGCAAAGCTGGATGAAGGCGCGGATTACATCTGCACGCAGCTCTTCTTTGATAATCACGCCTTCTTTGATTACCGTGACCGCTGCCGTTTGTTGGGAATAGATGTGCCTATCATTGCCGGCATTATGCCGGTTACCTCCATCTCCAGCATGAACCGCATGGCAGAACTTTCTGCCGGTACGAATTTCCCGGCTCGCCTGCTGAAGGCCATGCTGCGCGCTGGCGGAGATAAGGCAAGCATCGAGCGTATAGGCATCAATTACGCCAGCAACCAGTGTTCCGAGCTGTTGGATGCTGATGTGGATGGTATTCACTTCTACACGCTGAACCGCTCCAAAGCTACGCTCGAAATTTACAAGAATCTCGGTATTAACAACTATTTTGATGTGGATCGTATCCACATGCTCAGCAACATTTACAAATCCTGAACCATGGAAAAGAAAAGCACCATTACCACGAATCCGGAAGAAATGCCGCTCTCCCCTGAGGAAATCAAAGCTATCGGCGAGATTGAACTCGGGCCGGCTAAGCATGAAATCTTCCTTAATAAGCATTATAAGAAACTCATTATCGGCGGTATCGCTTTCATGGTGGCCGCCAGCGCAGGCATTGGCTATTACTCATACAAGAATGAGATGAACCAGCAGGCTGCAGCTCTCGTGGTGGATGCCATGAAGACGGCTACTCCTTCCGGTGCAGTAGAACCCTCTGCCTATGATGCTGCTTCTCTTGCCCGCATTTCCTCTGAGTATCCTGATACTCCTTCTGCTGAGACCGCCGTGCTCATGGAGGCACTTTCTCTTATGAGCGATAGCGCTAAGGCTGAGACCGGCGCCGCCCAGCTTGAGGGCCTCGCTGCCCAGACTCAGAACGAGCTTGTGCGTGCTCGCGCTCTTTCTGCTCTCGCTGCTTACTATATGTCCGAAGGGCAGAACGAGAAGGCCTCCGGCTACTGGCAGCAGATTACCTCTCTTCCTGTCAATCCCTACACCGCCATTGCTTACATTTCTCTCGGCGATATTGCTAAAGAAGGCGGTGATATTGAAGCTGCTAGGAATTACTACAATCAGGTGACAGCCGTTTGCCCGTACAGCTCTATCGTGAGAGAGCAGGTGGCCGGTATTCGTCTTTCCCTGCTGGATGTTGATGCCCCCAAGCCTGTGGAGAATCCCGCTCCTCAGCAGCTCGCTCCTGCGGCTCCTGCCACTACGGCTCCCGCAGCTGGCTCCACTCTCTTTGGTATTGATACCAGTAATCCCTTCGGCACCATGCCCTCCGCTCCTGCCGGAAGCACGATGCCTGCTACTCCCACCACTATTCCCGCAGCGCCCTCCACTGTGCCTGCTCAGCCCGCTCCCTGGGATGCCGCTGAGACTCCCGCAGCCCCCTCTGCTCCTGCTGCTCCGGCTGTTACCGATGAGCCGCTGCCTTGGGATATTGAAGAGCCCGCTCCTGCCGAGACTCCCGCACCCGTTGAGGCTTAATCCAAACTCTTCATCGCAATGGGACTTTTTCAGGATAATTTCTCTATGCTCTCTGAGCTGGAACGCCTCGCCGCCATGGTGCAGGACCCGGCTCGAGTGCAGGAAATTGGTGCGGATGAGTGGCCCCTCGCCATGATTGCCAGCGGGCTTGTCACCAGTAATGACCCGGATCGCCTTCCTGAGAATCTTGCTGCGTACGAGATTTTCTCTGCCAAGGTAGGCGTTGCCGGTCGCAAGGGGAGCTTGGCTCAGTTAGTTCGCTTTGTTACCGCTCGTAAAGGTGATGGCTGGCGTGCTTTGCTGCCGTATACCCTCTCTGAGCCGGACGCCGCGCTGAGCCGTACTGCAGCCATGCAGCTGGCCACACTTGCTCAGCCCGGTCTTTCTGAGAATGATAAGCTCACCGGTGTGGCTGAACTCGCCCGCCTTCTGGTGAAGCGCGAGAACACGCCCGCCTCTGTTCTGGAAGCTCTCCTTTCTCTGAGTGATTTGCGCGTACTGCCTTTCTTGGAGCCCCTTTGTGAGCAGTCTCCCGAGCGTCTCCGCTCTCTCATTACTGCAATCAATCCGGCCCCGAATCACCTCAGCTACTCATGGGTGCTGAAGGCCCTCGCTGCTCAGCCCGCGCTTGAGGAAGAGATTACGGACTTGCTTGCCCGAATGGGAGCTGCCACCACAGTGGTCATAGACCTCGTGATGCCCATCCCCACTTGGGCCTATACTAAGCCGGCTCCTCAGCCCCTTCATGGCTGGATCCGCGCAGAATATTTCCCGCGCATGCTCCCCGAGCTCTCTAAGCATCTTTCCGATGCGCAGATTCTGCGTCTGCGTAACGTTTTTGAGGCCTGAAGTCACACTTCCGGCTTGCCAAAAACATATCCATAGTGTGTAATATCTCGCACACGGTCCCGTAGTTCAATGGATAGAACGGCCCTCTCCTAAAGGGCAGATGTGGGTTCGATTCCCGCCGGGACTATATTTGTTTAATCTCCGCTAATAGCGCTAATTGTTTATTTTGCTTGATTTTGCGGGGCTTATTATCGTTAATAGTGCTAGTTCACCGCGCGAAAACTGCGCGACTTTCTGCGCGAAAACTGCGCGACTAACGCTATTAATGTAAAATAAGATGAAAAACGCTAGTTTTAGCATTTATTCGGATGCTAAGTCTCCGTTCTGGTTGGCTCAGATGGTGATGCCTGATGGTTCTAGGTTGAAGCGCTCTACTAAGGTGCCGGTTGAGGGTGGGCTGTTTCAGGGTGAGAGGTTGTCGAAGCCGCCAGCAAAGCGGCGCGCTTTGCTGGTGGCGCAGATGTTGGCGACGCAGGAGGAGGAGAAGGTGGAGGATGCGCGCTTTATGTCGGTGCGGGAGTTGTTTAATACGGTGCTGAAGGGGAAGCTGGGGAGGCTTTCGGCATCCACTTATGCAAACGCTAGGACTACTTATGCGCAGTTTTGTGAGTGGCTGGGGAAGAGGCGGGCGGATGAGCCGGCTCGTTGTATCACGCGGGCGGATATTAAGCAGTGGGTGTCTGACCGTAGGGAGGTGGTGCGCCATAAGACGGTGAAGCATGGGCTTTATGTGCTGCGGGCGGCGTTTAATTGGGCGCTGGATGCGGAGCTGTTGGAGAAGAATCCGTGTGATCGGGTGCAGGTGCCTGCGGATAGTAAGGATGAGAAGGTGGTGCATGAGGCGTTCTCGATGGAGGAGGTGCGGCTGCTGGTGGATACGGGGCTTCGGGAGATCGAAAAAATCGCCTTCCATCCCTGCGACAACACCGCCACGGTGCTCTTTGAGCAGCGGGGTTTCTGGGAGGAAGTCGTGCCCGCGCTGGGGCATGAGCCTATCTTCATCTGAATACGAAAACGCGGAAGGATTCGCTCCCTCCGCGTCTTTTTTAGTTACCGAACAGGAAATCCAGCACGTTCATGGTGCTGTCCTCGGGCTGCTTGTACAGCTCGGTGTAGCCGCAGTCGCAGCAGGTGACGGTCACGAACTTCTTGTTCTGCACATCAAAGAACTTGGCAAAATTGCCGCCGGTGGCCTGGAACTGATCGGTTTCATAATGTCGGCCGCCGCACTTGATGCACACGAAAGCCTTGCGCTCCATGTTATTTGCCCTCCTTCTTCATCCGGCAGATGCGGATGATATTCAGCACGGCCGAGATGCCAAAGCACACCGCCGCCACACCGAAAAGCGCCGTACTGGTGTTGATGCCGCCATCCTGATGCCAGTGCAGGAAGAAATTC
>CALABM010000152.1 GCA_937885815.1 uncultured Verrucomicrobiales bacterium
GGACAAAAGTCCTACCATGCCCTATATGCTATTAAGGAACTTCAGAGTACAACAAACGCGTCCCACAAGCCAAGGTCAAACTTCGTATTGCGAATATTTTGCGCCCGCGCCAGATTCGCATGCGCCGCGCCCCCCTCCGGACACCGGTTGATTCCTCATTACGGAGCGGTGATTCTCACAGATACTTGGAAACGAAGTTCCGCATCGCATTAGACATGGCTTGCGCGATTTTCTGATGGATTAACTCCATTATGGAGTTAATCGGTGTGAATGTTGAAGTAAGTTATGAGTAATCCCAGAGTTTATCAATCTTTACTTCATTAATCTCTATGTATTCAATCGCTATTTCTTTTCTTCTTTTGGACGCTTTTAGTTCTGCCTCAGCGGCTTTTTTAAGCCACTCCTTGCCTTTTTGCCGTCCTTCTGACTGGTCTATGTATCTGTCTTCAGCGTATCCATTTAAGTAGCAATCTGACAGGTGTTGCATACTATTGTAGTCCTTATGCCAAGTTGCCAGTTTTTCATGAGCCCAGAAATTACCGAAATAGGCAGCTAATTTGAGCCATTTGCGCGATTCGTCATCGTTTTTATACTCGGCCTCCTCATAATAGAACTTGCCCAAGTTGAACATGCCCCAGTGGTAGCCCCGGTCAGCGGCTGCTTTGTACCATTGGTAGGCCCATGCTGAAGATTTGGGAACGCTCTTCCCCTCGTAGTAAAGGTCTCCTAAGGTATTCATTGCAAGTACGTCGCCCTCATCTGCGTCTGCTTGAAGCTTGTCGAAATCACGCTCGGCAGAGGGAGCCGCGCCATGCTCTTTATGGATTTTTTCAGCGAACTGAAGGAGCACATTGTGGAGTTTATCCTGTACCGGTGCTATGTTTTTCTGGTAATCGGTATCAAAGCCCGCGGGATTGGTGGCAGCGATATCCTCAGGAGAAATGAACAGGCTTGCTCTTTCCTCGCAGCCGAGGGCAGAGTAATAATCCCGGAACTTAAAGTCATTCGTATCAGGCTGATTGTCCCCAAATTTCAATCGGATGTTGGGGATTCCGTATGAGTCTGCCACGATGAGCCCATGCAGTGAGGAGGCTATGATGGCCGAGCAGGAACATATCTCCCGTACCGCAAATGGTGCTTCACATTTTGGATTGATGATTTTGTAGCGAGGGTTGTTCCGGTAAACATCAAGCCGGGGTGAAGCATAATTCTTCCAGTGGGGGAGTATGCCGATAGGCTTTTCTGTCGAGGCAACGTCCGCCGGCATAGGCAGCACTTTGGACACAAGTAAGGCCGGATCTCCCAAGGGAATATCCTTCGTAATCCCAAGGCATTTTTTAGTAAGCTCTCCACGCAAAGCCAGTGTTCTCTCCTCGGGGAAAGTCTTAGTTTCCTCCCTCAGCAGGCCGGCACCGAGAATGTCAAAATCGTGATGATTCCAGAACGGATTGAGAACGGAGCCCACAATGACAAGATTTACCTTTGAACCGTTGCTACGGTCTGCCTCCGCGTATTCGATAAGCCCATAGGCATTCAATAACAGCGGTGTAATCAAATCACCAAAATTATACACGGCCTCTTTGCAAGGCTCACTCCACCAGAAACATTTCAATGGCTTATTCATTATATACGTGTTAGTAAAGATTATCAGACATTCCCCCCGGCCTGTGTCTCTCGCATAAATGCATCGTGCTCGCCCATTTTATTCGCCATGCTGCTGGAACCGTTTCGGGAAGTTCTTGCAACCCCATCCGGAGAGAGACAATAGGCTTGGGCGATTTTTACGCTGCAAATCTAGCATGTTCCACACACAAAAGCAAGCAGATTATATGTTTTTGGGGGGGCGGGGGGGTGATTGCTCGCATACACGCGCCCGGCCCACTTTGTCTCGGCGTAGCCTGTGAAGCAGGCGAAGACGGATCCCCCTACGGGGTCGTGTGTTCTCATCCCGCAGGGTGTGAAAAAAACGAAAGGCTCAGCAGCGGTGATTACCATTGCTGAGCCTTTTCTGTATCGGGCAAGCGGGATTCTACCCGCCCCCGGCGCCCCTCCTATGTCGGGGTACCCGGGCAGAGGTGTCTGCCCGGCACCGGGTCTGCTCGTGCCACTGGCACTCGCAGCCCACTCCCCCTACGGGGTCGTGTGTTCTCATCCCGCTGGGTGTGGAGAAAGCGAAAGGCTCAGCAGCGGTGATTACCATTGCTGAGCCTTATCTGTATCGGGCAAGCGGGATTCGAACCCACGACCCCTTGCACCCCATGCAAGTGCGCTACCAGACTGCGCTACTGCCCGATGTTTGGGATATTTGTTTGTCTTGCGCTCGGGAGCGTGTCGACAAGGGAAGTATACATGAATTTTTACAGTTGTCAACACATTTTTTTCATGATATACTCATTTTTGTCATGAAAAAGGTAAAAATTGCCGTTGTTGGGGCCAGTGGATACACTGGTCAGGAGCTTTTGCGCATCCTTTTGCGCCATCCGGGGGTGGAAATCGTATGTGCCACGTCTCGCCAGTATGCAGGGCAGGAGCTGTGCGATTTGTTCCCGCGTTTCCGCAATGTGCCGGGTGCTGACCTGAAGTTTACGGATTCTGATGTGGAGGCTATCGCCGCGACGGGCGCCGAGGCTGCGTTCTTGGCGTTGCCGCACGGTGTATCCGTGAGCTATGGCCGTGGGCTGGTGGAGGCCGGTATTCGCGTGATTGATTTGTCCGCTGATTTCCGCCTGAATGATCCTGCGGTGTACGAGGAGTTCTACGGGAAGCCGCATGCAGACGTGGAGCTGATGCAGGAGGCCGTGTACGGTATGCCTGAGTGGCACCGTGATGAAATTAAGAAGGCTCGCATCGTTGGTTCTCCGGGTTGCTACCCCACCAGCATTATCCTTCCGCTGGTTCCGCTTTTCCGCGCCGGTCTGCTGAAGGTGGAAGACATCGTCGTGAACAGTGGCAGCGGTGTGTCCGGTGCCGGTCGCAAGGCAGATGTGAGCCTGCTGTACTGCGAGTGTAATGAGAGTATGCGCGCGTATGGCGTGCCCCGCCACCGCCACCTCTCCGAAATTGAGCAGGAGCTTTCCCTCGCAGCAGGGCAGAAGGTCACCATCACCTTCACCCCGCATCTCATGCCTGTGAACACCGGCATTATTACCACCACGGTAGCTAAGCTGGCTGATGGCGTCACCCTGCAGGATATTACTGATTGCATGGAGAAGGCCTATGCCGGTGCGCCGTTCGTGCGTCTGCTTGGGGCCGGTAAGCCAGCTGATACGAAGAATGTCACGCGCACGAACTTTGTGGACATCGGCTGGGCTGTGGATGCCCGTACCAACCGCGTGTTGCTCATGAGCGCCGAGGATAACGTGATTAAGGGCGCCGGTGGTCAGGGCGTGCATGCCTTTAACATCATGTTCGGTTTTGATGAAGCCGAGGGCCTCTGGCTTATTTAATATAGTATTATCCGGAGAAAGGTGAGCCGTATGTTACCGGTGCTGTTGATAGTGGATGATGAAAAATCCACGCGAGATGCCCTCCGCCTGGCGCTGGAGGACGACTATGAGGTGTATGCTGTTTCTAACGGCAAGGCAGCTTGCAGCCTCATGGACAGCGAGCCGGTGGATATTCTGCTTACTGATCTTCGCTTGGGCGGCGAGAGCGGCATGGCCCTCATTGACTATGCGCAGGGCCTGCCGAACCCGCCTACCTGTATCATGATGACCGCCTATGGCAGCGCTGACACCGCTGCCGAGGCGCGGCGGCATGGTGCCTATTATTTCCTTACTAAGCCGCTTAATCTGGATGAGGTGGAGCTGCTGCTGCGCCGCGCGGCGCATACCCGCTCATTGGAGGCCCGCAATGAGGAGCTGACGTCCCGCCTGAATCCTTCTGGCGGACTGGACTCCATGCTGGGGGACAGCCCGCAGATGCAGCCGATTTTTAACCGGATTCGCCAAGTGGCGCCCACTACGGCTACGGTGCTCATTCAGGGCGAGACCGGCACCGGTAAGGAGCTTGTGGCCCGTGCCATTCACAGCCTTTCTCCTCGCAGTAAGGGGCGTTTTGTGGCCGTGAACTGCGCGGCGCTTTCTCCCCAGCTGATGGAGAGTGAGCTATTTGGCCATGAGAAAGGTTCGTTCACCGGGGCCATGCAGCGCAGGATAGGCCGTTTTGAAGAGGCGGATGGCGGTACTATCTTTTTGGACGAAATCGGTGAAATTGACATCCCGACCCAAGTGAAACTGCTGCGCGTGCTCGCGGAGCGCAGCATCGAACGTGTGGGTAGCAACACGGCTATTCCGGTGAATGTGCGTGTGGTGGCGGCCACAAATCGGAACTTGGAGGAGATGGTGAAGCAGGGGACTTTCAGGCTGGATCTTTACCAGCGCCTTAATGTTATCTCCCTGCGCTTGCCCCCCTTGCGCGAGCGCTCGGGCGATATTATCCTTATGGCAAATGCCTTTGTTCAGGAGCTCTGCCGTGAAAATAATAAGCCCGTAAAAACATTATCCCGGCCGGCGCTGGATTTGTTGCGCCACTTCACCTGGCCCGGTAACGTGCGTCAACTGCGCACGGCTGTGGAGCATGGTGTTGTGATGAGTGACAGCGCCTTAATTACGCCGGAAGATTTGCCGGAATATTTGCAGAATTCACCGGATTCTCCTCAGAATGACAGCCAAGTAGCTTCGCAAAGTCATTCGCGTACGGAATTTGGGCTTGATTTTACCCCCTTATTTAATTTACAATACGTCGAGCGGCAGACTATTCTGCGAGCTTTGCAGCATACCGGGGGTAACAGAACCGCGGCCGCTGAGCTTCTCGGTATAAACCGCCGCACTCTGCAGCGCAAGATGTCAGAGGCCAGAGAGGTGTTCAGACCTTATTTATAATTTTACTAACGTGTTCAAAACAAGAATATGGCAAGCATAATACGTGACAGAAGTAAGAAGACAATTGTGGTATTGCGCCTTATTGTGGCAGCATTGCTTGCATTCATGTGTTTATTCAAGCTTCATATTACTTATCGTGGGCTGAATCAGCCTGTGGCCATGGAGCAGGCTCAGATTGCCCGTTCTCTGGCCAGAGGTGAAGGTTTTGAAACTCGTATGCTGCGTCCTATTAATCTGATGCAGGTATATGAGTGGGGGGAACAGCCGGATCATGACTCAGCTGATTTGAGCAGGCTGAAAGATACAATGTATGCGCCGCTGAATATCGTGGCCATGGCTGTAGCGCTGAAGGTAACCGGTTATGATGATTTTTCCGGAACTCGAATGTCAGCTGGTTACGTGTATGGGGCTGATAGGGTGATTTCCGCTACCTCGACCTTTTTCTTTATTATAGCTATTTTCTTGGCCTACAAGCTCATCGCTCGTCTGTTTGATGAGATTGTGGCATGTGCTTCATCATGCTTCCTTCTGCTCAGTGATTTGTTCCTGAATTACTCGGTGAGTGGGCTTCCTCAGCCGCTGATGCTTTGCTTCATGCTGTCCGGTATGCATATGCTGCTTTATGCCATAAAGTGTTATAAGTCAGCAGAAACGCATTGGGCGCTTTTCTATGTGACTCTTGCCTTCGTATGTATGGGGCTGATGGTGTTGACGTCATGGATGGGGATTTGGGTGGTAGTAGGTCTTTTGATATACGCCTGCATGCGCTTCCGTCCCTTGGGGGCATATGCAGCTATTGGTGGTGCCGTCCTGCTGCTTTTGCTTGCCTATTCTGCTATACGTAATTATCTGTATACCGGAAGTATATTCGGTAATGCCTTTTTGGGGCTTTATAACAGTTTTGGCGGTGGTGAGTCGCTTGCTATGCGTTCCGCTAACCTGAATAATATGCCGTTGCAGAGCCAGGGCTTTGTGGTGAGATTTATCGGGCACACTTTTGCTCAGCTTCGCGGACTTTATGTGAACATGGGCGCTATTCTGGTGGTGCCGTTCTTCTTCCTTGCCCTTTTCAATCGCTTCAAGCGTGACTCTGTGGAGAGCATGAAATGGGCTGTATTCTGCATGTGGGCCATTTCTTGTGTAGGTATGGCTCTCTTCGGTGTTAATACACCGGAGAATCCTTCACAGCTTGCAATTCTCTTTGCACCTCTTTTTGTGGCGTATGGTGTATCGTTGGTCTTCAACTTCCTCGCCAGAATGAACGTTGAAGGCGCTAACTTCAATCAATTGCGAGGGCTTACCATGTTCCTGATGGTTGCGGTGTCTGCCGGTCCCTTCATCGCGACTCTGCCTGAAAACATTTACAGGGGTATTTGGCTTGGTGACCGCGGTCGTCCTCATTTCCCTCCCTATTATCCGCCGGCTCTGAATGTCTCTCTGGTAGATATTTCGTCTCCGGATCACGTTATCGTGACGGACCAGCCATGGGCCGTGGCTTGGTATGCAGACCGAAGAGCTTTGTGGATTCCCACGTCAGTGGATGATTTGGTTACCTACGTGGAGCCTGCTTTGAAAGCGAGCGGGTTAGAGCTGCAGGGAATTCTCATCACACCTACGTCACATACGATGGCGAAGAACGGCATGTCTGGTATTATTGCTGAGATGGGAGATTTTGCTCCTCTTGCTTTTGAGGGTAAAATTCTGCAGATTGTTCCGCGCCATAATCTTGCCTTGGCTGATTATTTCGTAGAAAGTGTCAGTGCTAATGCTCAAACGATGACGTTGGGTAACTTGGTATCTACGCAAGGCCGTTTCTCTAACCGTATTCCCCTGTTGGGTGCTGAGATGATTTACTACAACCGAGTCGAGGCTCGTAACTGATATTCACGTAATACATATGTCTGCTGGAGGCAAAAAAGAAAAAGCTCTCAGTTTTGAGCTGTCCATGGAGCGATTGGAGGCGATAGCCTCCAGACTCGAAAATCCTGAGACGGGGCTTGAAGAGACGATAGCACTCGTGGAGGAAGGGCGTCGCTTAGTGGTGAATTGCCGAAAATTATTGGAAAAAGCAGAGTTGCGCATTAAGACTCTGGATAATCCGGCAACGGCACCTGCTGCTGCCACACTCCCGAAAGATGAAGAAGATGGATTCAGCCTCGTTTGAGTTACCTCCTTTGCTTTCCGGTATCCATTCGCCGGAAGATGTGAAGAATCTTAAGGCAGAACAGCTTCCTGAGCTGGCTGCTGAGATTCGTGATGTGCTGGTGAATACCCTTTCGGTTACGGGTGGGCATTTGGCACCAAATCTTGGCGTGGTGGAGTTGAGTATTGCTCTGCACCGAGTGTTTTCTACTCCCCGTGATAAGATACTCTTTGATGTATCTCACCAGTGCTATGTGCATAAGATGCTGACCGGGCGCTGTGCTGAGCTGAATACCATTCGTCAGTTCGGTGGTATTTCCGGGTTCTGTAAGATAAGCGAGTCTGACCATGATGCCTACGGCGCCGGCCATGCCGGGACGGCTCTCTCCGCTGGTGTGGGGATAGCCGCAGCTCGTGATTTGGTGGGGGATGACTTCAATGTTATCTCCGTGGTGGGGGATGGCGCTTTCACCTGCGGTACCACTCTGGAAGGCCTTAACAGCATTTCCACCAATACGAAGAAGTTTATTCTCATCTTGAATGATAATGAATGGAGTATTGATAAGAATGTGGGCGCTCTTTCTCGCTATTTTTCCTCACTTCAGGAGACGGATACCTATACTTGGCTGCGAGACCGCGCCAAGGGTTTCATTGAGCGCTTGGGCGGCAAGGAGATAAAGGACCAAGCCTCTAAGATTTTTAACACCGCGCGCGGTCTTATTACGCCGCTGAGTTTCTTCCGGCAGCTTGGGCTGACCTATTATGGCCCGGTTGATGGGCATGATATTGCCCGGCTGGAGCGAGTACTGCGTATAGCTTCCCGCAGGGACGAGCATATCATTCTGCACGTTATCACGAAGAAGGGTATGGGGTATGAACCGGCTGCGCAGAATCCCACAAAGTTCCACGGAGTGGGGCAGTATGATGTGCAGGACGGCAGCACGGCAAAGGCTCCTGTTATCACCTATTCTGAAGCCTTCGGTCGCTGCGTGAGTCGTCTCGCTGAGAAGGATTCATCTATTACCGCCATCACGGCGGCCATGCCTAGTGGTACCCGTCTGGACATCTTCCGTGAAAAGTTCCCCGAGCGTTTCTTTGATGTAGGTATTGCTGAGGAGCATGCGTCCATCTTTGCCTGTGGCATGGCGACGCAGGGGCTGAAGCCGTATTTAGCTATTTATTCCACCTTCATGCAGCGCTGTGTGGATATGATTCAGCATGATGCCGCTCTGCAGCAATTGCCGGTTCGCTTCTGTATGGATCGTGCGGGGCTTTCACCTGATGATGGGCCCACCCATCATGGTCTTTTTGACATCAGCATGATGCGTTGTATCCCGAATGTAGTCATGATGCAACCGCGCGATGAAGCAGAGCTTTGCCACATGCTTGCCACCATGCAGCAGATTAATGATTGCCCGAGCATTATACGCTATCCGCGTGGTGCCGGGGAGGGCGTTCCTATGCCGGATGAACCTCAGCCGCTCCCCATCGGTAAAGCGGAGGTTATTGCTCCTGAGGGTGAAGTCGCGCTGCTGGCGCTTGGGAATATGAACCGCGTGGCGGTGGCCGTGCGGGAGCTGATGGAAGAGCAGGGGGTGTCCTGTGCTCATATTAACGCTCGTTTTATTAAGCCACTGGATGAAGAGTGCCTGAAGCACTTTGCTGAGCAGTGTCGTTTGATTGTGACTCTGGAGGACCATGTGATTAGCGGCGGCTTTGGCAGTGCTGTTCAGGAAGCGTTGAATGCGGCCGGGGCTGATACTCCTGTACTGCGAATTGGCTGGGGGGACGTATTTGTGGAGCATGGAAGTTTGGAACAGCTGCGAGCGAAGCATGGTCTGACCCCCCAAGCTATTGTAGAGAAAATTTTAACATACCTTAACATATGAGAAGAATAGCGTATCAAGCATATTTGTTGGCCGCATGTGCCGGTATTTTTGCGTTTGGTTTTAATGCTCAGGCAGATTTGCCTACTGGGGAAACAACGACAGATTCTCTCCAGCAGGAAGAAGAGGCGGTGGATGAATCTATTCCTGAATGGGTTCGTGAACTTTCTAACTTGGCTCCTGAGAGCAGAAGTGCATACACAACAGCCTTTCAGGCCGCTAAGCGCTCTTATGCCGCTGGGCGTATGGTGGAGTGTGAAGGGCACCTGAACACTTGCGAGATGTACACGAGATCGAATCCTAATGTGTGGAATCTTCGCGCGAGTGCACTGATTGCCCAGAGCCGTTATGAGGAGGCCCAGCAGCAACTGGATAAAGTGCTCAGTCATGATTCTCAGGATTCTGTAGCTCGCCTTTCTCTCTCCCTTCTTCAGCTTGGGATGCACCGGTATGAGGAATGCATAGCCACGACGGATGAGCTGTTGGATATGATCCGTTACAAGGAAATGGCTCAGCTTACGTACAGTCTTACATTCCGCAAACTGCTTTGCCTTGTTATGATGGAGCGTATGGATGAAGCTCGCGAACTTGTGGCTGATTGCTCCCCCATGCTGGACGCGCCGTTGTACTATTATAGTCAGGCTGTTTTCTTGTATGTGGAAGGTGACCGCAAGGCGGCTTTGCGAGAGCTGACAACGGCCGACAGTATTTTCCGCGGCACCGGTTATCTCAGCGGTTACAGGCAGGCTCTCAATATCTCCGGTATAACGGATATTTCTGAACAGGAGTAACTCCCGGCATGAAGCTGCGCGATGAGGGGTGCATACTCAAGCTCAGCCCGCTGGGAGATTACGGGCTGATTGTGACTTGGTGCACCCGCAGCTCGGGAGTGGTGCGTACCGCTGCTCGGAATGCGCGCAAGCCCGGAAGTGATTTTACAGGGCGGCTCGACCTCTTTCATGAGTGCGAGCTGCTTTTTTCTGAACCGGTGCGAGGGGATTTAGCCACGCTTCACAGTGTGGAGCTGTTGAACCCTCGCCTGCCGCTGCGGCGGAGCCTGCTTCATTTGCGCCTCTGCGGCTATATGGCTAATTTGCTACTGGGCACAGTGGAACCGTACACTCCCGGCGAGGAGTGGCATAAGCTCATGGCCGGAGCTCTGGATTATGTGGCAGAGGCACGTTTGCGCCCGGCGCTGCTTACGCATTTTGAGAAACGCCTAGCCTCATTGCACGGCATTTATACGGCTGCTCTGCCTGCCCATGTGAGCCTTCAGCAGCATTTTCAGCATCTGCCAGCGGGGAGAGCTGAGCTGCTGGCAGCCCTCGCATAAGGGGAAAGAAAAAAGCCCGCCGTGCCAGAAGGCACGACAGGCTGTTAAAGGGAAGGCGAGGGGGGATTAGAAGTTCATACGAACAGCCGTGGAGAACTCCCAGCCGTTGTAGCAGTCCGCGCCGCCTTTGCGGGCTGTGGTGTACTCCGCACCGAACATCAGCTTGGCTGCATGGCGGTTGTACGGAGAGGCATAGAGGTCCACGCCCATGTAGAAGGTGTGGATGCTGTCCACCCAGCTGGCGGCAGTTGTCTGCGTGCAGATGTAGCGGTCACCGCCCAGCTTGCAGGCGCCATCACCGGTCATGCCCACATAGCGGAACACGAGGTCTACCTGAGGAGTCAGGGCGTATACCGGCTGAAGCTGCAGGCCGACGTTGTTGGTGCCGTTGCCGCTCTGCTGCTCAAAGGCAGCCACCAGGTTTGCCGTGAAGGTGAGGCGGTCAAACTTGTACTCATAGCCCAGAGAGATGGCATCCATGAACCCGGGGCCGTAGTTGTTGGCACCCGGTCGCTTGCCGTGGTAGGCATCATTGAAGTCATGCATGTATTCCAGGGAGAGGGCGTGGTAGCCATGCTCTGTTACATTGAACTTGTGCGTACCGCCGATGATGAGGAAGCACTCATCTTCCCAACCGAACTCACCCTTCAGGCCGCGTCCGTCACGGTAGCAGTCTCTGTGGGAGTTGCTCTTGCTGGCGGAGGCGCGGTCATTGGCAAAAAGCTGAACAAAGACCACATCATTGCGGGTGGGTTTGTATTCCAGCTCAATACCCCAGTTCGTATCCAGCCCGAACTGGTTGCAGATGAGGGAACGCTCGATGGCTTCAATTTCAGCGTTGGATTCACGAAGGTCCAGCGTGAACTTGTGGGCAAACTTACCGGCGCGCAGCGTCAGGCCGTCCACTCCGGGAATGTTCTGGCGAATGTAAATATCATACAAATCCGTGTAGGAGAAGTTGCGCCTGGTGCGGCCACCGCTATACGTTTCTCGGATGGGCAGACCGCCGATGCGAGCATAAGCATGGAAGCGGGTACCGGTGCGGGTATCCACATTCACGCCAAGCCAGTTGCGGCGGAACTCGCAGTTATACGGGCTGGCGGCGTCTTTCAGGTGGAGGCCGTTGCTGCCATTGGGCTGCACGACTGCCATCTGCCACTGCTGGCGGAAGGCGAAGCTCACCTTCTGGACGAATGTGTCCGGGTTATCATACACCACGAGGGCGCGGCGGACTGCGTCCGTCCAGTCTCTGTCAACGGGGGCGGCCTGCGTGGCAGTAACTGCCGGAGTACCTGCAAATGCGGGCATGGCCGCGAGCGCGGCCATGGTGATAGTGAGAGTTTTCATTATATGTTTAGCGGAGTTTTTCAAACAGGGTGGCCTGATCAAGTACGCTCATGTACTCGGTGTGGTCTATTCCCATGTCAATGATGTAGAGCGTGAGCAGTTTCTTCACTACATTAAGAAGCTTCTCCTGCTGCCAAGGCTTTTCAATGTAGTTATCGATGTGGCCGTCATTGATGGCGTTAATCGTGTCTGCATGAGTAGCCTGGCCGGTGAGAAGTACCTTGCGTGTTTTGGTAAAGCGGCGGTCGGAAGCCACCTTGGCCAGCAGCTCGGTGCCGTTAGCGCCCGGCATGACCTGGTCAGAGATAACGAGGCCCACGAAGTCGCCGTCATCGTCAATCTGTTCCATCAGGCTCAGGCAGTCCTCCACGCCGGAGGCTTCCTCCAGACGGATGAGCGGGGTGAGAGGGCGGAGGTCTCTCATGACGGAATCCAGCACTTCCTGCTGGTCATCTACGCAAATAATGTTAATCGTTTCCATGAAGTTGAGTGGTTGGAAGGTTAATAGAGAAGGTTGTTTCTGTTTCGTTACTGACGAGCTCGATGGTGCCGTTATAACTGTCTACCAGTCGGCGGACAATCGAAAGGCCCAAGCCGAGCCCGAAATCCAGCCCGAGTTTCTTAGTGGTGAAGTTCGGGTTGAAAATTTTCTCGTGAATCTCCTCCGGAATAGCCGGGCCATTGTTGGAGATGGACACGCGCACGTATTCCGTGGGCAGCAGGTTATGACCTTCCGCGTGGAAGGATTCCGTGCGGATGCGCACGGTGGGATCAGGCGTCTGAGCCTGCTGCATGGCATCATACGCATTGTTGATGATATTTGTCCATATCTGAACCAGCTCCGTGAGGTCTGCCGTGAGCAGGGGGCAGGCATCCAGCTGCGTTTCCACATGGATGTGCTTGAGTTTGTTGGTGAGCAGGTTCATGGCATCATTCACGCTTTCGCGCACGTCCACGGCCTCTTGGCGGGTGGAGTTTCCACCGCCCAGTAGTTTAACGGCGCGGACGATGCCGGTGGCGTGTTTGGCCGCCACTTGGAGGTCTCTCATATCATGCCCGAGCTCCCAGAAGCTGTAGTTGTTGCGCACGTGTTTTACAAACTCCGGGCCGAACTTCACGAGGGTTTCGGTATCCGGGATAATGTGCGCGAGCACCTTGGCGGCGGGCTGGGGCATGTTCAGCTCTCTTTCCCACTTGCGGGCAATGGCTCGCAGGGAGCTGGCGGCTGAGTAGGATGTATCATCATAGCCGTAGCGGAAGAGCTGAGAGTTGTATTTGTTATCCTCTGCAAGGAATTTCTCCAGATGTTCTGCCACGAACTCGGTGCGGCGGGTAATAACACCCACTGCATTATTCAGCTCATGGGCAATACCGGCTGAGAGCTGGCCGAGAGTGGCTGCCATTTCGGCTCGGTGCAGGAGGCGCTGGGCCTCTTCTTTAGCGGAGGCATGCACAAAGATGCGCATGTTACGCGCGGCCAGCTCATGCACCAGCACGGGGATGAACTGGTGCTCGAAACTGCCGTAGCGTTCCGGCTCCACGGCCTCCGTGGTGTCATCCACATAGGCCAAGCGGCAGTCCTCCAGCGCCACAATCTCGTTAGAGCTGCGGAAGGCTCGGGAGAAGAATGCCTGCACGCACACGTATGAGCCGGGGCCGGCACGGAATACTTCGTGTTTGCGTGTGGCAATTTCAACGGGAAGCTCGGTGCCGGGGACGAACTCGGCCTGTCTGTAGGCTACGAGCTCGCCCTCCAGCACGAGGTACAAGCGCCGGCATTCCTCGTCCTGCTGCACCACCACATCACCTTTGGAGAATTCCACAGTTCGACCCGCGTCGTTGAAATAGACGCTGTTGAGTCTCTCCAGTGGTTCCAGAATATGTTCAGGCAGTGGCAGCAGGATGCTCATGTGAGGAATGCGTGTTGTGTTTTTGTCAGAGTTAACCGAAGAAGCCGATGGCGCCGAGACCCACCATCATGAAGATGGTGATAGCCAGGCCCAGCAGGCAGAGGATGGTGCCGGAAATGGCCATGCCCTTCTGCTCGATGTGGCCGGTGGCGTAAGCCATGGCGTTCGGGGGAGTGGAGATGGGCAGAGCCATACCCAGAGAGGAGGCGAAGGCCACTGTTACCAGCAGAGCCACGGCACCGGCATTGTCCATGGAGCCGGCCTTCATCATAGCGCCGGCAACACCGCCGAGGATGGGTACCAGTAGAGCAGCCGTAGCTGTGTGGCTCATGAAGGTAGCCATGAAGAGGCAGATGCAGCTTGCACCAATGAGCAGGGCGGTGGAGTTCCACTCGCCGAAGGGAATGGCGTTAATCATGTCCTTGGCAAGGTTGGTCTCACTGAGAGCCACACCGAGGGCGAAACCACCGGCCACGAGCCAGAGCACGTCCCAAGCCATGCCACGCAGATCCTTCTTGGTGATAACGCCGGTCACGGAGAACACCACGATGGGGATGATGGCCACGGAGTTTGCGTCAAGGCCATGGTATTCCTTGGGAATTACCCAGAGGAGGATGGTGATGATGAAGGTGGCGTACACCACGATAGCCTTGGGAGTGGTAAGGAACTTACCCTTGAGCTCCTTGGAGAGGTCCAGGCTCTTCTGGCTGATGGGGAACATCTTCAGCAGTACCAGCCAACCCACGAGAAGCATGACAAGCACGAAGGGAATGCCGAACATCATCCACTTACCGAAGGTCACATCCAGACCGAGGTCCTGCATGTACTTCAGGGCAATGGCGTTGGGGGGAGTACCGATGGGGGTGCCGATACCACCCACGTTAGCACCCACGGGAATGCAGAGGGCGAAGGCAGCGCGGCCACGGTCTTCCGGCTTGAAGAGAGCCAGCACCGGGGTGAGCAGGGCGAGCATCATGGCGGCGGTGGCCGTGTTGCTCATGAACATGGAGAAGATGGCGGTAACGCTCATGAGACCCAGCAGTACGAACTTGGGATTCGTGCCGAAGGGCTTCAGCAGCACGCGGGCCAGGTTGATGTCCAGGCGGAACTTGGTGGCAGCATCAGCAAGGAAGAAACCACCGAGGAAGAGGATGATGATGGGGTCAGCGAAGGTGCCGAAGATGCTCTTCTGCTTGGCTACGCTGATGAGCTTCAGCTCATCAATCTGCTCGCTTACGGGGCCGCTGTAAAGACGGCCGGCAGCAGCAAGGAGGGCGGGCTTAGCGTTAGCGGCAGCAGCGGCTTTGGCGGCAGCGGCATCAGCGGCCATCTTGGCCTCGGTAGCGGCATTGTTTGCCTGCTCCACGGCGGCCAGGGCGTCCTTGGTCTCGTTGGACTGGGCGGCAGTCACGGCAAGGGCTGCGGCAGCAGCGGCTGCATCAGCCTTTGCTACGGCCTCAGCGGCAGCGGCAGTAGCGCTGGCCTCTTTAGCTACAGCTTCAGTGGCTACGTTTGCCGCGGCCTCTGCCTGAGCGGCAGCAGCGTCCGCCGCGGTCTTTTTCTCCGTTGCAATGTTGGCAGCAGTTGCGGCGCTGTTGGCGAAGGCTACAGCTGTGGCGGCTGCCTGTTCGGCGGCCTTGCGGGCATCTTCAGCGGCGGTGAAGGCTGCATCACGGGCAGCTGTGGCGCGAGCGGCTGCTTCGCGGGCGGCTACGGCCTGCTGCTCAGCAGCGGCGGCCTCAGCGGCTTTTGCAGCAGCGGCATCGGAAAGGTTTGCAGCAGCAGCGGCAAGCTCTACATTGCTGCCATCTTCAGCAGCAGCGGCTCGCTTAGCCTCAGCGGCTTTCATGGCCAGCTCGGCCTCTGCAGTGAGGGCAGCGGCGGCAGCGGCTTTCTGTGCGTGGATGAAAAGGCGGGGTATGAAGAGACTCTATTCAACCAGATAACACATTGGAGCGAATTCTTGAAGCGCAACAATATTATACTAAAGCACTAAGAAAGAATTGGGTTTATCAAACGAGCATGTTTGACAAACCCAATTCATTAAAAATAATATAACAAATACAACCCTACTTTCTATTAACGAATCTACGCTTAATCCACAAGTAATAACCCGTAATAGGCAACGAAGCACCTAACATTGCGGCAAGAAACCACAATATGCGAGTAAGGTAGCCACCAAAATTTCCTACGTGGATAGCATATATCCATCCGCCAATCTTACGCTGACGTGGCGCATCATCATACAACTCAACGCTCGTAATAGCACCATCGGCATCGAAAAAATACTTATCCGCAGCGCGAGGGTTACCAAATCCCGATAGCTTAACAGAGAGTGTTGTAGGTGTGACCGTCACATCGTTATACCCATCATACTGCGCGACGACATCATCGTAGACTACCTCCGAAGCATCGTAGTTATTATCCGACGTATCTCCCTTTGTCTTAGATTGTTGCGCAGTCATAGCTTTCCTATCTGCACCCAACA
>CALABM010000153.1 GCA_937885815.1 uncultured Verrucomicrobiales bacterium
CTGAGAACTAAAGGCGGAAGTAGGTTATGCTCGGTTTCGTCATTCAGACAACTACTAGAAAACGCGAATATCAGCAGATATCACCCGCCACCTGCCAAAAGGCCGCAGCATTCCTCACCTCCCCCATGCTCACATAGCGTGTGCTCAGCAGGTTGCTGTCGCGGTGGCCCATTTCGTATTGTAGCTCGCTGTAGCTACGGAAGTGCCGCAGGTGATACCCGGCAAAGGTGGGGCGCAGCACATCCGGCCCCCAGCGCCCCCCAGCCAAGCTGAGTCCATTCTTATTCTTTTATTTCCATAGTCATGATAACTCACCGTCCAAAAGCTCATTCTAAATTAGCAACGCAGCTAAGCCATTTCCTTTTGCACAAATGCGTTCTTTATGCTTGACTTACGATTTATATAAGCGTAGAGTTTGAGAACTCTCAACTTTTATCATGAAGCCGCATCTTCCGATCACTCTGTTGTCTGCCGTACTGGCCGCCTTTGTCACCCTGCCTTCCCAAGCCGTAGAAGCTCCAGAGGGTTACAATACCATCTATCTACCCCGCAATGCCGCTTTGGGGAACTATGCAACGCTCACCGAAGATAAGCATCTGGCTTTCATCCTGAGCTACTCGGCTGAGCTTACTACCACTAACAATCCTCATTGGGGCGTGTATGATTCTTCTTATTCCACGTTCTCCGACTACACTCCTCTCATCAATGGAGGCAATCTGTTCTTTGGCTCATATAATTCCAACTCACCTGTCGCGCTGAGCTTTAAGGATGGAGGCCTTTACACTTACGCTTTCTACAATCAAAAGACATTAACCTTCGATACATTAAGCAACCTAACATTCTCGAATATCAGCTATACTGCCATTTACTTGGACAATGATAGCACCTTAACTATCACCAATATCAATGATGGCCAAGATGGAACGGTAGATCTGCTGTTTGAAAATATGACCGACTGGGCAATTTGTGGCAATGGCGCTAATGTCAATCTCTGCAATAATGGCGATGTTTCTTTCCGAGAAAACAGTCTAGGTACAATCTATGATGTCTCCTCTATGCTTATCGATAACAATGCCAATGTTACCTTCAGCGGAAACAACAGCAATGCCACCGGAGCTATCCGTAGGGCAACCACCCTGACCATCAGTCGCAATATCAGCGTTACCTTCAACGAAAACAACAGCGTCTTCAACGGTGGCGCCATCAATGCGAGCACTCTAAACATCTGCAATAATAGTGTCGTTACCTTCAGCGGAAACGAAAGCAGCAAACACAGTGGCGCCATCAATGCGACAAACTTAACCATCAGCAATAATGGTGACGTCACCTTCAACGGGAACGCTGCGACTCTTGCATACTACGTCAATGGTGATAAGTGCATAGGCGGAGCTATCTATGCAAGCTCCGACCCATTGACTATCTGCGATAATGACAATGTCACATTCAGTGGAAACTCCTGCAATGGTATTTATGACGAGTCCTACAATGAAAACGACTTCACCAATAGTGGGGACTACGACTACGTCCGTGGCGGTGCTATTTATGCAGAAAATTCAGTGACTATTAGCGGTAACGGCAATGTTATCTTCAGTGATAATAGCGCCTCATCAGTTCTCTACGCGACCAGTGGCGGTGCTATCTATGCGGATAACGGACTGCTTATCGACAATAATGGAACCGTAACCTTCAGCGGGAACTCCTCCCAAGCCATTACGGACTCCCACTCAATCCCCACATACGGCGGTGCTATCTATGCGAAAGGCGGGCTGACTATCAGCAATAACGAAAGCGTAACCTTCAGTGATAACTTCACCGCCAACTACAACTCACCCGCCAACTCCTCCGCCGCTTATGGCGGCGCGGTCTACGCGGATGGCGGGCTGAGCATCAGCAATAATAATGATGTGACGTTCAGTAGAAATACCGGCAGCGAAGGTGGTGCTATCTATACGGAAGGCGAACTGTTCATCATCGATAATGCCTCCGTTACTTTCAATGACAACGCCGCCATTTCCGGCGTCTCCCGGAACGGCGGCGGCGCTATCGTTGCGCAAAGCGGGCTAACCATCAGCAATAATGACAACGTGAGTTTCAGTGGGAACTCCGCCGTCACCAACACCTTCTCCAACTCCTACGGCGGGGCCATCTACACCTCCGGCAAACTGAACATCACCCATAATGACTACGTTGGTTTCAACGGAAACTCATGCGCAGCTAACTCCCACACCCTCACCTACGGCGGCGCCATCTATGCGACCAAAGAGATATCCATCAGCAATAATGGTCTAGTTTCCTTCTGTGACAACTCCACCTACACCGACTACTCCGGCACTCCTGCCGGTGGTGCTATCTATGCAGCAAGTAGCCTAAACATCAGCAACAATCGCGACGTTTACTTCATCAGCAACTCAGCGTCTTCCGGCAACACCCCTGCCCCATACGGCGGTGCTATTTATGCGACAGACGGGCTGACCATCAGCAACAATAGCAATGTTTTCATCACCGTAAACAGCGTCTCGTCCGCCAATTCCTCCTCTGCCTACGGCGGTGCTATCTACGTATCTTCCGGAAATCTAAGCATGCAAGGTAATGAGACAGTCTTATTTGAACGGAACTATGAAAAATGTGGTACGACTTACCGCCTTCGTAGTATTTACATGAATTCCGGTAGCATGATACTCTCCGCAAAAACCGGAAGGGACATCACTTTCCGGGATTCAGTATACACCGCAGGAGATTCATATTTCAACAGCGATTACACGGATGCTAATGGCAACACACAAAGCGCCGGAGGCGACATCATCTTCACCGGCAAGTATACCGAGGAGAATCTGAAAGAAGTCTTGGCTATAAATAATGAAGGCCGCTCGGCCACAGCGGAAGAAATTCTGAACTCGCAGACCAGCACTATTGAAGGGAATGCGTACGTGAACGGCGGCAGTCTACAGATTACGGACGGAGCAATCCTCAATGTTAATGGTGATACCATAAACATTGCAGCCGGAAGCAATGCCACGCTTGCCATCAACGATGCCGAGCTTGTGGCCGCAAATGCCACGATTGAGGTTGGAGAATCCGCCACGCTGCAGCTGAGCAATGGGGCCGCCGTTACGGCAGATGAAATAGACATTGCTGCCGGTGCCACCTTAGTTCTTGGGGATATTGCTATTACAGCAGAAGCAAGCGATGCAATGGTAGCGGCGTATCGTTTATCTAGCCTCAATATTATCAATGCGGATTTGACCTTCTCCGCCGGTTCTACACTGGTGACAGACGGCACCGGTATCACCATGACAGAAGGC
>CALABM010000154.1 GCA_937885815.1 uncultured Verrucomicrobiales bacterium
AGCAGCCTCAGGGGCGGCGGGAGCAGCGGGAGCAGGGGCAGCCTCCTGAGCGAAAACGGGCAGAGCGGCCACGAGTGCGAGAATGATGGACTTCTTCATGTATTGGATTGAGTTAGATTTTTTTGAAGTGGTTCAGTGCCTTGCGGCGCCTTACGTTGATGAGAACGCTGGTCGCATTGTAAATTCTACACGCAAAAATTATTTTTTTCTAAAAAAGATAAAAAGTGATGTATTGTGTGTGTTAATGTATTGAAAAATAGGTCTTTATTTAATTTTGAGAAAAAGCTTGCTAAAGCTTTCAGGTAGTGCTTAAGGTTGCCGCACGTTTCTGCCTCGAGAAAAAAGCGGAAGAAAAAAGAAGACCGGCAGACTTACGTCCGCCGGTTACTTTCAATTCTGTGTTATTCTGAGCTGTGAATTACAGCTCGAGAGTGGTGGGGGTGTCAGCTGCAGGTGTCTGGGGCATGGGGCGCTGACCTTCGGGGCGCGGGCGGCGCGGGCCTCTCTGGGCACGTTCGTTGCGGCGGTTCTGTATTGCTGTGCGCAGGGCCTCTCGTTCGGCTTCGTTCAGCTCACCGTTGCTGTCCGTATCAAAACGCTGAATCATTTCCGGGCGCTGGCTGTGGGGGCGGCGGCGATTGCCGGGGTGTGCATTGCCGGCAGGCCCCTGCGGGCGGTGAGCACGCTCGCCATGGGGGCGGCGACTGCTCATCCGGGCACGGGCGGCGGCACGTTCTTCTTCGCTCAGCTGCCCATTTTTATCCGTGTCAAATCTTTCCAGCATACGGCGCTGTATGTTCTCGCGCACGGCAGCGCGATCTGCTTCGCTCATGTTGCGGCGGGGCATGATGCCCTCAGCCTTCCAGTGGCGGTGCTGAGGGGCGGCTGGAGTGGCCTCCGGCTGAGGTGTTTCCTGAGCCATGGCCGGAAGAGTGGCGATAAGCGCCGCGATAAGTGTATTCTTCATTTTAATTGTGAGTGTGGTTTTAGGTTTATACCGGGCGCTTACCGCCTCTCTGTTTTAGGGAACGAATTTTTATTTGTGTTATCTACAATCAATTATGAATTATTTTATAAGTGAATATTGTGCTGGATATAATGCAAAAAGGCTTCCCGTGTGGGAAGCCTTTTTGAAGGAAGTTTTTAGCTCAGGGCTTTAGTGGTTGCAGCCACAGTTGCGACGGCAGTTGCGACGACCCTGGGGCATGTTGCCCTGGAAGCGGGGCATGGGGCGCTGACCCTGGAAGCGGGGGCCCATCGGGCGACGGCCCTGACGGTTCATACCGCAACGGGGACCCTGGGGCATGTTACCTTGGAAACGGGGCATGGGGCGCTGACCGAAGAAGCGGGGCATCGGGCGACGAGCCTGACGGTTCATACCGCAACGGGGACCCTGAGGACGCTGACCCTGGAAGCGGGGCATGGGGCGCTGACCCTGGAAGCAGGGCATCGGACGACGGTCCTGACGGTTCATGCCGTGGCGGGGACCCTGGGGCATGTTACCCTGGAAGCGGGGCATGGGGCGCTGACCGAAGAAGCGGGGCATGGGGCGACGAGCCTGACGGTTCATACCGCAACGGGGACCCTGAGGACGCTGACCCTGGAAACGGGGACCCTGGGGCATGTTACCCTGGAAGCAGGGCATCGGGCGACGGCCCTGACGGTTCATACCCTGACGGGGACCCTGGGGACGCTGACCCTGAAAACGGGGACCCTGAGGACGCTGGCCCATGTTGCGATGACCGCGACGACCCTGACGGTTCATGTTGCCATGACCACGACGACCCTCAGCGCGATGGCGGGGAGCCTGAGCCTCGGGAGCAGCGGCGGGAGCTTCAGGAGCAGCGGGAGCTACAGCAGCCTCAGGGGCGGCGGGAGCAGCGGGAGCAGGGGCAGCCTCCTGAGCGAAAGCGGGCAGAACGGCCACGAGTGCGAGTATGATGGACTTCTTCATGTGTTATGTTTTGAGTTAGATTCTGAAGTGGTTTAGAGCCTTGCGGCGCCTTACGCTGAGAAGAACGGCAGCCTTGTCAAAAATTCTACACACAAAATTCATTTTTTATGAAAAAATATAAAAAAGTGTTAGGTGTGAGATGAGTCGTAGAGCTGGCGGGTACTGTGGTTGCTCCCGCGATAGAGCACGTTTTAAGGGTACAAGTGGTATATATAACTATGATTGTGAGCGCGTGAAGTCGCAGAAATATCTGCGGTGCAGCACTTAGCTCTTGTCAGATGGTGAGTTAAGGCGTATGATGGTGGCAGACATGAATACATATGAGATAGCAGTGCTGGCGGGTGACGGAATCGGCCCGGAGGTCATGGAGCAGGCTTTGCGAGTGCTTGATGCGGTGGAAGAGAAGTATGGTTTCCGCACGGAGCGCACATCCTGCTATGTGGGTGGTGCCGGCATTGATAACTGTGGCAAGGCTCTGCCTGCTGAGACTCTGGCTGCCTGTGAAGCGGCGGATGCCATCCTGTTCGGCTCCGTGGGTGGGCCTAAGTGGGACACGCTGCCGCCGGATGAGCGCCCTGAGCGTGGTGCTCTGTTGCCCCTGCGCCGCCACTTTAACCTGTATGCGAATCTCCGCCCCGGCATCTGCCTGCCGGAGCTGGTGGACGCTTCCCCCATTAAGAACAGCATCATCCCGCAGGGCTTTGATATTCTCTGCGTGCGCGAGCTTACGGGTGGCATGTACTTCGGTGAGCCTAAGTTCTATGGCGAGCGTGATGGCGAGACCGTGGCTCTGGATACTCTTTTCTATAAGAAGAGTGAGGTGGAGCGCATCGCTCATGTGGCGTTTGAGGCAGCACGTGGCCGCAGCGGCCGCTTGTGCAGTGTGGATAAGGCAAATGTGCTGGCATCCTCTGTGATGTGGCGTGAGGTGATGAACGCCATCGCTCCTCAGTATCCGGACGTGACGCTCACGCACATGTATGTGGATAATGCTGCCATGCAGCTGGTGCGCAACCCGAATCAGTTTGACGTGATGGTCACGGAAAATACCTTCGGTGATATTTTGACGGATGAGATGGCCATTGTGTGCGGTTCTCTGGGTATGCTGCCCAGTGCTTCCCTGTGCAAGAATGGTGAGAGCACCTTCGGCCTGTATGAGCCCTCCGGTGGCTCCGCTCCGGATATCGCCGGTAAGGGTATTGCTAACCCCATCGCACAGATTCTTTCCATGGCCATGATGCTGCGCTACTCTTGCCGTGAAACTGCCGCTGCGGATGCTGTGGAGGCCGCTGTGCGTGCCGTCATTGCTGCCGGTTACCGCACGGGTGATTTGAGCACCGGTGCAGAGGGTGAAATCCGTGTAGGCACGGCTGGCATGGGTGATGCCGTTCTGGCTGCGCTGAAGTAAGCTGCAATTCTTCTTCCTATCCGGAGCTTATCCGGAAAAACGGAAAGCCGGGCAAGCTGATATGCTGCCCGGCTTTCTGTTTTATATTTGTTTTCTGAAGTCTTATCAGAGCTTCTCGGCGTGTGCTACGATGTTCGGCACGTTCATGCCAAGCTCCTTGAGCACCACATCACCGGGGGCGGAGAAGCCGTAGTTGTCGATGGAGATGATGCTGCCTTCAGTGCCCACGTAGCGGTACCAAAGATCGCTCTTGCCGGCCTCCACGGCGAGGCGGCGTGTGCAGGCTGCCGGCAGTACGCTCTCGCGGTACTCGGCGCTCTGGCGGTTGAAGCGCCACATGGAGGGCATGGATACCACGCGTACATCCGGGCCGAGCTGCTTGGCTGCTTCCAGCGCAAGGATGAGCTCAGAGCCGCTGGAGATGATGATGCGGCCGGGCTGCTCCGTCTGCTCCTTCAGGGCCACATAAGCGCCCTTCAGGGTGCCCTGGCGGCGGTCTTCAGCGCTGATGGGGTGCACGGAGCTGAGGCTGGGCACGTTCTGGCGGGTGAGGATGAGGGCGGTGGGGCCGTCCTTGCGCTCCATGGCGCACATCCAAGCACCGGCGGCTTCCTCTTCATCTGCCGGGCGTACCACGTCCAGATTCGGGATGACGCGCAGGCCGGTCACGGTTTCCACCGGCTGGTGGGTGGGGCCGTCTTCGCCCACGGCCACGGAGTCGTGGGTGAGCACGTAGGTTACGGGAAGCTCGGAGAGGGCTGCCACGCGGATGGAGGCGCGCATGTAGTCCACAAACACGCAGAAGGTACCGGCGGATACGCGGAAGAGGCCATCATAGGCGATGCCGTTGCAGATGGCGGCCATGGCGTGCTCGCGGATGCCGAACCAGAAGTTGCGGCCGGTGTAATCGGTGGCGGAGAAGTCACCTGCGCCCTTGAGGTAGTTCTTGTTGGAGGAGAACAGGTCTGCACTGGTGGAGAGCAGGGCGGGGCACTGGTTAGCAATGGCGTTCTGAGCCACGGCGCCGGAGGAGCGGGTGGCTTCCTTGCAGCCTTCAGCAAAGGCGGGAATCATGGCGTTGCTCTTCTCGGGGCAGAGGCCGTTCACGGCCAGATCCATGCCGGCATCCAGAGCGGCAGCCTTGTCCGGGTTTGCGGCGCGCCAAGCGTCGTACGTCACCTTCCAGTCCGCATAAGCAGCTTCGCGCTCGGCCTTCAGGCCGGCCATGTAGCTGCGTACTTCCTCGCTCACGTAGTAGCGCTCATCAGTGGGCAGGCCCCAGTTGGCATGAGCCTCAGCCCATACCTTGGCGCCGCCTTCACCGTGGCCCTTGGTGGTACCTTCAAAGCCGGGCACGCCCTTGGCGATGATGGTCTTGGCGATGATAAGCTTGGGGCGGCCATTCTTTTCCTGGCGAGCGGTGCGCAGGGCGGTGCGTACCTGCTGCAGGTCGTTGCCGTCGATGGTGACGGCATCCCAGCCCTGGGCGGTGAAGCAGGCGGCGACATCGTCCACCTGTGTCTTCTCAATGGCGGCATCCAGAGTGATGCCGTTGGCATCATAGATGAGGATGAGGTTATCCAGCTTCAGGCAGCCGGCAATGGCGGCGGCTTCGCGGGAGATGCCTTCCTGTATGCAGCCGTCACCGGCAAGGCAGTAGATGTTCTGATTGAAGATTTCGTGCTCGGGGGTGTTGTAGCAAGCGGCAGCGTGCTTGGCGGAGATGGCGAAGCCAACGGCGTTTGCGATACCCTGACCGAGGGGGCCGGTGGTGCACTCTACACCGGGGCAGCACCCGTACTCAGGGTGGCCGGGCGTGTTTGAGCCCTTGGCGCGGAAGGCCTTCACGTCATCCATGCTGACGCCGAAGCCGCTCAGGTGCAGCCAGCCGTACAGGAACATGGAACCATGGCCACCGGAGAGGACAAAGCGGTCTCGGTTAAGCCAGCGGGGTTCAGAGGGATTCACATTCAGCAGCTCGCCATACAGCGCAGCGCCGATTTCAGCACAGCCCAGCGGCAGACCCATATGGCCGGAGGCCTTGTCATAAATCGCATCTATGGCGAGACCGCGAGCCTCATTGGCAGCTTTAAGTAGAATTTCCGTGTTCATGCGCGTCTATCTTAGCACAAAATAGCCATTTGTAAAGTAGTAAGTGTACTTTCAGCCTACAGATTATGCGCTTTCCGGCTCTTTTTGCTCGAAAGTGTAAAACAGGGAGTCTCCGCGTTTGTTTATGGGGATTCTTTGTTTATCTCTTTGTTATACTGCTCTCCGGTATTACGCAACACTGAGAAGTGTGATATGAAAAAGCCGGGGCGCTCTTAACCGTCACCGCGGGTTAGCTATTGGTAAGAAAACTCCCCGGTTGTCAGGTGACGACCGGGGAGTTTCTGGATAGAGAAAAATCAGTAGCTGATTCCAAGGCATCAGAAGTTCCTGCTGCCTCTGCGCTGGGTGCGATTGGTGATGGTGTAGCCGCGGGGCGCAAAGGATACTTCGATACGGTCAAGCTCTTCCCAGTTTACGCAGCCCTTGCTATCCGTGAATCTGGAGCGGAACTGGCGGTATTCGCTGGCATAATTTCTGCTGACGAATGTTTCATCGTAGCGTGTGGTTGCGGTGATGTGCGGGAAGTTTCTACGGAGGAATGTGCGTGCTACATGCAT
Source organism: uncultured Verrucomicrobiales bacterium (assembly GCA_937885815.1). Lineage (GTDB taxonomy): Bacteria > Verrucomicrobiota > Verrucomicrobiia > Verrucomicrobiales > Akkermansiaceae > Akkermansia. The sequence goes on from CALABM010000154.1 coordinate 6,032, forward strand.
GGCGAAGCCCTCGCTGATAGTGTAGCCGAGGCCTTCATCCTTCTTGCCGATGTAGGTGTAACGCATGTGGAAATAGCAGTGTGCGAGCTCGTGCACAATCGTGTCCACAAGGTGCATTTCGCGCAGGTGTCGCTCGCTGTCGGTGCGGGCAGCGGGGAGGGTGGAGGTGAAGATGCTGAGGCTGAAACGCACGGCCGAGCTATTGGCATCCCAGTGTGTTACACCCATGTTAGTGGATCTTTTGGGGCTCACGCGGATGGGGATAAGGGAGGAATCCAGCTTGGGTAGGTGTTCCATGTGGTAGGCTTCCGCATTTTCGTTCAGCTCGGTGATGATGAGCTCGATTTTGCGGCTGATTCCTTCTTGAGTTTCGGGGCAGGCGGCAAGCTGTTCAGCAAGGGCAGAGCGGTTGAAAGTAGCGGCAGTAGCAGGTGTAACCTGCTGAGGAGCTGCGGCCTCCTGAGCTATCACCGGGGCAGTCAGTGAGAGCAGTAGCAGGGAAAGAATGCTGAGTGTTTTCATATTATGTGTGGGGTGGATTGGAGTACTCTACAAAATTCGGGGACGCATGTCAATGTTGTTTTGTTCAAAAAAAGTTTGATTTTTTGTAAAAGAATGAATTAGCAGGTGAGGGCATTGCGTGCGAGGCCGGCGAGTGCGGTTTCCTTGTACCCGCTGTGGAGGTTTTGCCCGGTTTCATACATGGTGGCGATAACGCTGTCCAGACTGACGTAATGGGAGCCATCACCGCGGAGGGCTAGGCGGGTGGCATTCACTGCTTTCACGGCGCCGATGGCGTTTCGCTCGATACAGGGTACTTGCACAAGGCCGCAGATAGGGTCACAGGTGAGGCCGAGGTTATGCTCCATGGCAATTTCCGCGGCGTTTTCAATCTGCTCATTGGTGCCACCCATAGCGGCAGCCAGTCCGGCGGCTGCCATGGAGCAGGCTACACCTACTTCACCCTGGCAGCCTACCTCAGCGCCGGAGATGGAGGCATTCTCCCTGTACAGGCAGCAAATGGCAGAGGCTGTGAGGATGAATACTTCGCGGCCGGTCTCGTAGGGGAAGGGGGACTCTTTGTGGCCGTAGCGCTCATAGTAGCGCAGTACAGCAGGCAGCACGCCGGCGCTGCCCATGGTGGGAGCGGTTACGACTCTGCCGCCCGCGGCATTCTCTTCCGCCACGGCGAAGGCCCAGAGGTTAATCCAGTCTATGATGGTGAGAGCATCAGTTCGGTTATCATGGAAGAGCTTTTCCAGACGACTGTAAATGATGGGGGCACGGCGGGCGAGTTTAAGGGGGCCGGGGAGTGTGCCGGGTGTGGAGATGCCACGCTCAATGGCCGCACTCATGGTATTGCAGAGGTGGCGAATGCGGTGGGTAACAAGCTGCATGGGGCGAAGGGCCCCTTCGTTGCAGCGCACGGCGCCGGCTATGGTGATGTTCTCTCTGCGGCAGAGCTCGATAAGCTCGGAGCAGGTGCGGAACTGGTATGGTACAGGGCGGGCGGCTGTGGTGTTCTGGCTAGTCATCTCGCTGCGGCGGCGCACTGCTCCACCGCCCACGGAGAAGAAGGTTTCTTCATGAAGTAGCTCTCCGGAGGCGGTGTAGGCACGCAAGAGCATGCCGTTTGAGTGCTCCGGCAGGGTTACTTCTTTATTCAGGAGAATATCCTGCTCTATTCTGAATGGGATGGAGTGCTTGCCTCCAAGGGTAATTTGGCCGGAAGTTTGTACCTGTGAGAGGTAATCTGTATTCAGGTCAAAAGTTTCAGCATCCAGCCCCAGCAGGCCGTAAACCACGGCGCCGGGCGTGCCGTGACCTTCACCTGTGAGGGCAAGGGAGCCGTATAGCTCCGTCTGTACCCGTGAGGTGCGGCTTAGGTAATTCTGCTCTTCCAAATCCTTTACAAACTGCGCAGCGGCGCGCATGGGGCCCATAGTGTGTGAGCTTGAGGGACCGATGCCGATGGAGAAGATATCAAACAGGCTGGTGTACATGGGGCTGACCAGGTGGGGAATGCTAAAAAAATCCCGCTCGCCGGCCTGCAGTGCGCAGTTCCGGCGAGCGGGGGAAGATTAATCCGTATGTTGTATTGTGGCAATCATACTTAGATGACGCCCAGTTCCTTGCCAGCCTGTGCGAAGGCGGCGATGGCGCGGTCCAGCTGCTCGGTGGTGTGAGCGGCGGAAATCTGGGTGCGGATACGGGCCTGACCCTTGGGCACCACGGGGTAGAAGAAGCCCATGGCGTACACGCCGAGCTCGAGCAGGCGGTTGCTCATCTGCTGGGAGAGGGCGGCATCGCCAATCATCACCGGCACAATGGCGTGACCGGCACCAGCCAGGGTGAAACCGCACTGCTCCATGCCCTTGCGGAAGTAGGCAGCGTTGCTCTGTACGCGCTCGGTGAGCTCGGTGGAGGCCTCCAGCATGTCAATCACCTTGATGGTGGTGGCGGCGATGGCGGGCATCACGCTGTTGGAGAACAGGTAGGGGCGGGACTTCTGGCGCAGCATGTCCACAACCTCCTTGCGGGCGCTTACATAGCCA